>DATBKV010000054.1:0-9080 GCA_036555745.1 Xanthobacteraceae bacterium
GAACGCCACCGCGCCCGCTCACCTCGAAGTCACCGGCCTGACCAAGCGGTTCGGCGGCCTGGTCGCGGTCAAAGACATGGCGCTGTCGGTCGGCGCCGGCAAGATTCTCGGGCTGATCGGTCCGAACGGCTCCGGCAAATCGACGGTGATGAAGCTGATCATGGGCATCGAGCGGCCCGACGCCGGCTCGGTGCACATCAACGGCACGGAAGTCGCCGGCTGGCCGTCGCACCGCATCGCCCGCATGGGCGCCGGCATCGTGTTCCAGCACTCCCGCCCGCTGCACCGCCAGACCGTGCTGGAGAACATCACGCTCGCGCTCCTGCCCGACAAGCTGACGCGGCTGCTCGCCGATCCGCAGACCGACGCGCGCGCCCGCGCCATCGCCGAACGCGTCGGCCTCGGCGCCGTGCTCGACCGCCGTCCGGCGACCTTGCCGTTCGCCGACCTGCGCAAGATCGAGATCGCCAAGGCGATCGCCCGCGATCCGCAGGTGCTGCTGATCGATGAGCCGTTCGCCGGGCTGACCGCGAGGGAGACGGCGGCGTTCTCGGATTTGATCTGCGAACTGCGCGACGACGGCCGCGCCGTGCTCCTGGTCGACCACAACGTCAAGAGCGTCGCCCGCATGGTCGACCGCGTCATCGCCATGTATGTGGGCGAGCGCATCGCCGAGGGCAGCGCCGACGAGGTGATGCGCGACGAGACGGTGCGGCGCGTCTATCTCGGTGGCTCGCTCGAGACCGCGGCGCGCCCGGAATCCTCGTTCCGCGATACCGCGACACCGTTCCTCGCCGTCGATAACGTCAGCGTGCATTACGGCAAGGCGCAGGCGCTGGAAGACGTATCGATCCACGTCCATGCCGGCGAGTTCGTCTCCGTGGTCGGGCTCAACGGCGCCGGCAAGACCACGCTGTTCAACACCATCTCGGGGCTCCTGCCCTACGCGGGCGATATCCGCCGCGAAGGCGCCTCGCTGCGCGGCCGTTCGCCGGCGGCGATCGCGCGGCACGGCATCGTGCAATGCCCGGAAGGCCGCGAGTTGTTCGTCTACATGAGCGTGCGGGAAAATCTCGATCTCGGCGGCCAGCATCTGCCCGCCGCCGAGCGCGACGCGCAGATCGGCTGGCTGTTCGAGCTTTTCCCCGTGCTCAAGGACCGGCAGAAGCAGGCGGCGGGCACGCTGTCCGGCGGCGAGCAGCAGATGCTGACCATCGCGCGCGCGCTGATGATGAAGCCGAAGCTCCTGATGCTCGACGAGCCGACGCTCGGCCTCGCCCCGGTCATCCTCGAGCAGATCTCGAAGGCGCTGGAACGATTGCGCCAGACCACCGCCATCACGGTGCTGCTTGCCGAGCAGAACGTGACGTTCGCGCTGCCGCACGCCGACCGCGTCTATGTGCTGGAACACGCCCGCATCGTCTGGGAAGGCGAACCGGCGCGCTTCGCCGCCGAGATGGGCGCCGGGTATCTGTAGGCGGGTCAGACAGTCCCGCGCCTGATCCAGATCAAAGAAACTGGCCGGATGCGCTCGCTCGCAATGACGACGGAGTGACGTGAGCTATCGGCGGATAGACGTCAGCTATCAATGGACACGCGGCATGGTGCTAATGACGCTTTGCCGACATTGTGCGAGCTAAAATTGCTGCTTGCGCACAATAGCGCCAAGCCTATCGCCTGATAGGATTCGTAAATTCATCGCGACAGCTGGCCGCAACCGGCGAACGCATTTGCTGGTGGTGCGCGACAGCCCGGTTGGGTATCGGTGAAGCAATGGGGCGGCGGCACAGCTGGGACAGACAATGTCTCGCGAAGCGGCGCTCGATCTGCGGCAGATCATTCGCGCGCGTGACGACGCGGTCGTCGCGATAGGCCTGCAGCGTTCGCGTCCCTTCCGTCGGCCGCCGCGCTGCGCCTTTCCTGTTCCTCACAACACGCCGGTCCATCGGCAATCGGAGTTGCGACGCCGCGGCGCCCCGGCGATGGCCGTATTGTCACGGGCACGACGCTGCCGGTCTTCACCAACACCGCCGAACATCCCGCTTCAATTTGAGAGACAACAACACGCACCGAGGAGACGCCGATGAGTTGGATTCTCGACCTGGTCAACCCGCAGGAGCGCAAGTGGGAAGAGTTCTACCGGAACCGTTGGTCGCACGACAACATCATCCGCAGCACGCATGGCGTGAACTGCACCGGCGGTTGCTCGTGGGCGATCTACGTCAAGGACGGCATCATCACCTGGGAGATGCAGCAGACCGACTACCCGCTGCTCGAGAAGGGTCTGCCGCCCTATGAGCCGCGCGGCTGTCAGCGCGGCATCTCGGCGTCCTGGTACGTCTACAGCCCGATCCGGGTGAAGTATCCCTACATTCGCGGCCCGCTGCTCGACTTCTGGCACGACGCGAAGAGCCAGCATGCCAATCCGATCGAGGCCTGGGCTTCGCTGATCGAGGACCCGAAAAAGCGTGCGCGCATGCAGCAGTCGCGCGGCAAGGGCGGTTACCGGCGCACCAACTGGGAGGAAGTGTCGGAGCTGATCGCCGCGGCGAGCCTCTACACGGCGCGCAAGCACGGGCCGGACCGCGTGATCGGCTTCTCGCCGATCCCGGCGATGTCGATGTGCTCCTTTGCGGCGGGGACGCGCTTTCTCCAGCTTTTCGGCGCCGCCTGCCTGAGCTTCTACGACTGGTACGCCGACCTGCCGACCTCGTTCCCGGAGATCTGGGGCGACCAGACCGACGTGTGCGAAGGGGCGGATTGGTACAACAGCAAGTTCATCGTCTCGATGGCGTCGAACTTGAACATGACGCGCACCCCGGACGTCCATTTCATCGCCGAGGCGCGAACCGAGGGCACCAAGTTTGTTGTGCTGGCGCCCGACTTCAGCCAGATCGCCAAATATTGCGACGAGTGGATTCCGATCCAGGCCGGACAAGACACGGCGCTTTGGATGGCGGTCGATCACGTCATCCTCAAGGAGTTCTATCTCGACCGCCAAGTGCCTTATTTCATGGAGTACGTGAAGCGTTACACAGATCTGGGATTCCTCGTCGAGCTGCACCCCGACGGCAAGACCTATCGCATGGGGCAGCAGGTCCGTGCCAAGCGCGTGGCGCGCTACAAAGGCGTCGAGCACGGCGACTGGAAGCTGATGGTGATAGACGCCAAGAGCGGCGAGCCGCGCGTACCCAAAGGCCAGGTCGGCTATCGGTGGGGCAGCGAGAAAGGCAAGTGGAACCTGTCCCAGGAGGACGGCGAGGACAACAGCGCCATCGATACGACGCTGAGCTTCATCGACAAACATGATGCCGTGGCCCAGGTGGAGTTCGAAGATTTCTCCAAGGGCGTGCCGGGCACCGTAACGCCCATCGTGGTACGCGGCGTGCCGGCGCGGCGCCTCGCCACCGACAGCGGCGAAATAGTGGTCACCACCGGCTTCGATCTGCTGATGGCTCAGTTCGGCCACAGCCGCGGCCTCGATGGCGCCTTCCCGTCGAGCTACGACGATGCCGACGCGCCCTACACGCCGGCATGGCAGGAGAAGTTCACCGGTATCGGCCGCAAAACGGCGATCAGGTTGGCGCGCGAGTTTGCCCGCAACGCGGAGCTCACCAAAGGCAAGTCCATGGTCATCGTGGGTGCCAGCGCCAACCACTGGTACTACAACAATCTCTGCTACCGTTCGGCCACTGTCGCGCTGATCCTGTGCGGCTGCTGCGGCGTGAACGGCGGCGGCATCAACCACTACGTCGGCCAGGAAAAGCTCGCCCCCGTCGCGCCCTGGGCCTCGATCGCGCTCGCCCTCGACTGGGTCAAGCCGCCGCGGGTGCTGCAGTCGTCGACCTGGCATTACGCCAATTGTTGTCAGTGGCGCTACGAGAGGGAGTTCACCGAGTACGCCCTGACGAGCAAGAACCCGCAATGGGCCAAGGGCCATGCCATGGACCTCGAGGCCAAGTCGGTGCGCCTGGGCTGGATGCCGTTCCACCCGTACTTCAACCGCAATCCGCTCGACATCGTGGCCGATGCCGAGCGCGCCGGCGCCAAGACCGACGCCGAGGTCATTGGGCGCGTGGTCGAGCAGGTCAAGACCAACAAGCTGAAGCTTGCGGTCAACGATCCCGATGCCGAGGAGAACTGGCCGCGGGTATGGTTCATCTGGCGCGGCAACGCCATCCAGTCGAGCGCCAAAGGGCACGAGTACTTCTTGCGCCATTATCTTGGCGCGCACGACAACGCCATTGCCGAAGACCGCGCCAAGGGAAAGACGAACACGGTCGAGTACCGCGATCCGGCACCGCGCGGAAAATACGACCTGGTGGTCGATCTCAACTTCCGCATGGACACGTCGGCGCTGTACTCCGACATCGTGCTGCCGGCGGCGTTCTGGTACGAGAAGAACGACCTCAACACCACCGACCTGCACTCGTTCCTGCACGTGCTCGGGCAGGCGGTACCGCCGGTGTGGGAATCCAAATCCGACTGGGAAATCTTCAAGCTGATGGCGAAGAAGGTGAGCGAAATGTCGCCGCTCGCCTTTCCCAAGCCGGTGCGCGATATCGTCGCCCAGCCGCTCATGCACGACACGCCTGACGAACTGGCGCAGCCGCAGGTCCGCGACTGGGCGCTCGGCGAGTGCGACCTGGTGCCGGGCAAGACCTTCCCGCATCTGCGGGTGGTCGAGCGCGACTATGCGAACCTGTACAACAAGTTCATCTCGTTCGGACCGCGGGCCCGCGAAGAAGGCGTCTCCGCTGTCGGCGTGCAGATCCCGATCAAGGCTCAGTACGACCAGATGCTCGAGAATCCGGTCATGCCGATGCCCGACCCGAGGCACATGCGTTGCGTCGAGTGGGGCGGCAAGCGGTATCCGAGCCTCGAGGACGCGCTGGACGCGTGCAACACGATCCTGACGTGCGCGCCCGAGAGTAACGGTGAGGTGGCGTGGCAGGCCTTCCATCATGAAGAGGAGCGCGTCGGCCTGCCGCTCGCCGACATCGCCGCAGGCACGCGCGGGGTCAGCTGCACGTTCTTCGACCTCACGCGTCAGCCGAAGCGGCTCCTCACCAGCCCGTGCTGGACCGGCATGATCAACGAGGGTCGCGCCTACTCGGCCTGGTGCATGAACGTCGAGCGGCTGGTGCCGTGGCGCACGCTCACCGGCCGCCAGACGCTGTACGTCGACCATCCGTGGTATCTGGACTTCGGCGAGCACATCCCGACCTACAAGCCGAAGCTCGAGCCGCGCCGCACCGGCGACATCGTCAAGAGCCGGGTCGACGACCGTTCACTGGTGCTGAACTACATCACGCCGCACGGCAAGTGGAACATCCACTCCACCTACAAAGACAATCACCGCATGCTGATGCTGTCGCGCGGCATGGATCCGGTGTGGATCAACGACCGTGATGCGGCGCGGGTCGGCATCGAGGATAACGACTGGGTCGAGGTCTACAACGACAACGGCGTGGTGGTGACCCGCGCCAACGTCAGCCGCCGTATCCAGCCGGGCACCTGCATGTACTACCACGCGGTCGAGCGCACGGTGTACATCCCGAAATCGCAGGAGCGGCAGTGGCGCGGCGGCGGCCACAACAGCGTGACCCGCATCCGCATCAATCCGCTCTATCTGGCGGGCGGCTACGCCCAGTTCACCTACGGCTGGAACTACTGGGGCCCCACCGGCATCATGACGCGCGATACCCACGTCGTCGTGCGCAAGATGGAAAAGCTGGAATGGTAATGTAGCTCGCGCCGGGGACCTTGCGCATGCTCATGCATCGTCATGAGCATGCGCCGGCGCTGCCTTATTAATCGCAGCCACGCGCGCGCTGGCGAATCTCGTTATCCGTTGACATGGGGCGCGCGCCGCGCCGAACGAACATGATCGGCAGCGCGAGCCGCTCGCGTCGAGGGCGCTTGCGCTGAGAAGACGCCCGAGGTGGAACTCGCGAAGAATTGCGGGTTACTTTTTTGCCACATCCGATGGTTTTTGCTGTTGAAGTGTTCAAAGGCCGCAGCGCACGGATAGGCGCGCTCACCACACAGCGTTACAGTTCGTAAATCGGGTGTGGGTGGGGTTGTCACAGTGAAAAAGTTTCTCCTGTGTAGCGCCGTGATCGCAGCGTTTGCGGGCTCGAGTTCCGCCAATGCGGCCGGCCTGGCGCCGCTCTGGGGTGGCAGCCTCCACGATTGGAACGGCTTCTATGCCGGCGTCGTCGCGGGCGCGGCATGGAGCCGATACGACCCGCGCACCTCCACTGTTGCGGATGGCTATGTGAAGGCTCCCGGGGCCGCGGCAATCAATGCGGCTGGGATCCAAGCCATCGAACCGGCCGGCTTCGTCTCCGGCATCGAAGGCGGCTACAACTGGCGTTCCGGCAATTGGCTCGTTGGCATCGAAGCCGATATGCAAGCGGTCCACCTCAACGGTGCGACCAACTCCGGGGCGCTGCCCTATCCGGGTGCGCCCGCTTTAGCGTTCACCGTGACCTCGTACGGCAACGCCGATTGGCTGTTCACTGCGCGGCCGCGCATCGGCTACATCGCTCCGAACAACTGGCTTTACTACGTGACGGGCGGCCTCGCGCTCACTCAACTGCAAACAGATTTCTCGTTTCGAGATAGCAACAGTGCGTTTGAATCGGGCCGGGTCAACGCGCTGACAGCTGGTTATGCGGTTGGGGCTGGCGTCGAGGCGCCGCTCGGCGGCGGCTGGAGTGTCAAAGCCGACTACCTCCACGTCGCATTTGGCAATACCGGCGGGACCGAAACGGCGAACAATCTCGGAGCCTTTCCGGCGCAGGTTTTCAGCCATTCCAGCGATCTCAAAGCCGATCTCGTCCGCGCCGGATTGAATTATCGCTTCGGCGGACCTGGCGGAGCGCCACGCAGCACGTCCGTTCTTCCGCTCAAGGCGCCGCCGCTGGCGGCCGCGCCATCCATTTTCCAGAATTGGCAACTGGAAACCGGGGCACGGCTGTGGTTGAGCACTGGCACTTATGGAGGGCCGCAGCCGCTTGGTGGTCTTGTTTCGTCGCCCCCTGCCCTCGTGTCTCGCCTGGTTTACAGCGATCTTGACGCGCTCTCCGGCGAAACATTCGCTCGCGCCGATCACGCCAGCGGATTTTTTGTCAAAGGGAATCTGGGCGCCGGTGGACTCTACAGCGGCTCCCTGAATGACGAGGATTTTCCTGCCGGCAACGCTTATTCAAACACGCTGTCGCGCGCCTCGGGACACATCGCCTACGCCACGATCGACGCCGGCTACAATTTCCTCAGAGCGCCGGGCGCCAAGGTTGGTGCGTTTATCGGCTATAACTATTACGCGGAGGACATCAACACCTATGGCTGCGTCCAGCTCGCCGCATCCACCGGCTCCTGCCCGACGGCCCCAGGCCTGCCCGCGAACCTTCTTACGCTCACCGACGACAATCATTTCAATTCGCTGCGCGTTGGTCTCTCCAGTCAACTCATGTTGACCGACAGGCTGAGGCTGACCGCCGACGCCGCCTACCTGCCGTGGGTGAATTTCACCGGCCTCGACGATCACCTGCTCCGCCAACTGCTTCTGCCCGAAGCCTCGACCAGTGGCGACGGCGTCATGCTGGAGGCCATGCTCGACTACTCCATCACGCCGAACTGGAGCATCGGCGCCGGCGGTCGCTACTGGGCCTGGAACATGAACACAGGCACCGCGACGTTCGATTTCCTCGTGACTCCAGGAACCGGCAGCGTGCAAACCGCGCGCTTCAACGCCGAACGCTACGGTGCGTTCGTGCAGACGAGCTATCATTGGGGCGAGACGACGCGCGTTGCCACAGCGGCCGCAATGCCGACCAAGGCGCCCGTCATGGCCACATCTGGTCCGATGAATTGGACGGGGTGGTATGTCGGCGGCAATTTGGGCGGCGGCGCCGACATTGCTCGCTGGTCCGATCCGTTCGGTTCGGCAGGCAGTGGGCCGGGTGGCCCCGGGCGCAGGCCTGGGCCCGTCGGCCGCCGCGGACCGCCGCCGCCTCCGGACCTTGCTGGATTTGGCGACAATACGCATGCGGCAGGCCCATTCGGCGGCGGCCAGATCGGGGTCAACTGGCAGACCGGGCAATGGGTGCTGGGCGCCGAACTTGACGCCAGCTTGGCGCACATTCGCGGCGAAAATACCTGCTTCTCCGGCCTCGGCGGCATCAACTGCCAGCACGTCGTCAACGCGCTCGGCGCCGTGACCGGCCGCCTCGGCTACGCCTTTGCTCGCTCGCTCGCCTACGTGAAGGGCGGCGGCGCCTGGACCGATACGACCTACAATGTGTTAGGCAACACGAACGCCTTGAAACTGGGCGCGGGCAGCACGAGCGAGACGGTTTGGGGCTGGACCGCCGGTATCGGCCTCGAATACGCGATTACCAATCATTGGACCACGTTCGCCGAGTATGACCACATCGGTCTGCCGTCGAAGACCGTTTCGTTCCCGACGGTGGCCGTCATCAGCGCAGCCAACATCGCCGTCACGCAATCCGCCGACGTGTTCAAGATGGGTGTCAATTATAAGCTCGACTTCGGCCCGTGGACCGCTGTCGCCGCTGAGGACTGATGCGCCGGCTCAGCCTTGCAGTTTGGCCGATTGCGGGGCGTGCGCGGCGGCGGCTTTGCGGCGACCGAGCGATCGGGCCGCGATGCGGACGGCACTGAGCGGCACGTCGAGCAAGGCCGGCAACGGATCGTCCCACGCAAAAACCGCCCAGGCCGACGGCCGGCGGAACGACCGCAGATAGGCAAGCGGCGACAGTGTGCCGGCGAGCATTTCGCAAACCGCCGCCGCGAGGTCGCGCGAGACATAGAGCCAACGCGCGCCGGCGCGGCCCCGGTGCGGCGCAATGTCTTCGCCGGCGGCAAGGCGCCACTGCAGCGCCGGAAAATCGATGCCGGCCGCCGCACCGATCGCGATCCAGGCCCAGGAGCGGGCGTTGACATCGAGGATTTTGTAGGAGCCCTCGCGGGCGTCGTATTTGAACTCGATCTCGACCAGCCCGCTGTATTCGAGCGACGCCAGAAAGCGGCGAGCCTCGGCTTCAACAGGA
>DATBKV010000055.1:0-38006 GCA_036555745.1 Xanthobacteraceae bacterium
TTCACCGCCAAGTACCACCGCCTGCCCGCCACCTTCGCGGCGCTGGGCTACGACGCCATCAATCTCATCGATTCCGCCGTGCGCGACGTCAACGGCAAGATCGAGGACAAGGACGCCGTGCGCGCCGCGCTGCGCAAGGCCAACTTCCAGTCGGTGCGAGGGTCGTTCAAGTTCAACAACAACCAGTTCCCGATCCAGAACCTCTACATCATGGAGGTGAAGAAGGACGACAAGGGCCAGCTCAAGGCGGTGTTGAAGGACACCGCCGTCAAGGACTGGCAGGATCCCTATCACCAGGAATGCCCGATGAAGTGGTGATCTTCGTGCGGATGCTTGACCTGTTTGCACCTCTGTCGTTTCCGCAAAGCGGGGACCATCGCGCCACACGGCGCAACTTCAGGAAGATGGGTTCCCGCTTTCGCGGGAACGACCCGGGAGTGAGCATCGACAGGTAAGAACGAGATGAACGCCGGCACCCCAGCTCATCCCTACACCGCCCGCGCACGGCTGTTCGGCGGCAACCGCATGAAGCTCGGCGTCATGGCGTTCAACTGCAGCCATGGTTCCACCATCACGACCGTGCCGGAAGCCTGGCAGCTCAACTGGCCGGACACGCGGGACATCGCGCAGGCGGTCGATCGCGCCGGCATGGAGGCGCTGCTGCCGGTTGGGCGCTGGAAGGGCTACGGCGGGCCTTCCAACTTCAACAACTGCACGTTCGAAAGCTTCACCTGGGCCTCCGCCATCGGCGCGGTGACGAGCTACTGCACCGTGCTGGCCACCGTGCACGTGCCGCTCGTCCATCCGCTGATGGCCGCCAAGATGGCCGCCACCATCGACCACGTCACCGGCGGCCGCTTTGCAATGAATGTGGTGTGCGGGTGGTTCAAGAACGAGTTCGACATGTTCGGCGCGCACATGCGCCCGCATGACGATCGCTACAGATATGCCACCGAGTGGCTCGATTTCGTGCGCCGCGCCTGGACCGAGGAAGAGGAGTTCGATTTCAACAGCGAGAGCTTCAACGCGCTCTCGGTCTGGAGCCAGCCCAAGCCGCTGCAGAAGCCGCATCCACCGATCATGAACGCCGGCGGCTCGCCCGCGGCGCAGGATTTCACCACCCGCTATTGCGACATGAATTTCGTGATCCTCAAGGACCGCACCTATCTGGAAGGCGCCAAGGCGCAGATCGAGCATCTCAAGCGAATGGCGCGCGCGCACGGGCGCGAAACGAGGATCTGGATCCACGTCTACGTCGTGTGCCGCGCGACCGAGAAGGAAGCCAAGGACTACCTGCACCATTACGTCCACGAGAAAGGCGACTGGGAGGCCGCCGGCAACCTCCTGAAGATCTTCGGACTGCACAACCAGACCCTCGATGCCGCGACCATCGACTCGCACAAGGCGCATTTCATCGCCGGGCACGGCGGCTATCCGCTGGTCGGGACCGCCGAGCAGATCGTCGACGAGCTCGGCCGGCTCGCCGACATCGGCGTCGACGGCTGTCTGATCTCCTGGGTCCGCTACAAGGAGGAGCTGGCCCAGTGGAACGCGCAGGTGCTGCCGCTGATGGTGCAGGCGGGGTTGCGCCAGCCGTTCCCGCCGGCGGAGGCCGCGCGCGCCGGCGCCCAGCCGTCGCGGTCGCGCGATGCGATGATTGCTTAGGCGCTCACGGCGGCGTCACGCCGAGATCGCGGGCGCAGGCGAGGAGGCGCGACCAGGTCCCCTGCGGCAGCGGAATGCCCTCGCGCATGCGCTCCGAGCGCACGCGCTCGCCGCGTTCGCCCGGGAGATAGATGCGCTCAATGTCGGGCTCGCGCGGCAGCGCGCGAATGCGGCGCCCCAATTCCTCCGCCTCGGCGAGGATGCGCTCGCGGTCGCCGAAGGCGGCGAGATCGACCGCGATCGCCACGCCGTTGAGGAACGGCGCATCGAGCGCGCCGCCGCCGGCGAGCGCCGGCGCGATGATCGGATTGCCGACGGTGAGGCTGCACAGGCATTCGATCATCAGCGAGAGCCCGGAGCCCTTCGGACCGCCGAGCGGCAGCAAGGTCGCGACCTCGCGCGGGTCGGTGGTCTCGCGTCCGGCCGCATCCAGGCCCCAACCCGGCGGAATCGCGCGGCCGGCGTCGCGCGCGCTCATCACCTTGCCCATGGCGACGGTCGAGGTCGACATGTCGAGCAGCAGCGGTGGCCGGTTCGCGGCCGGAAACGCAATGGCAAGCGGATTGGTGGAGACGCCCGCGACCCGGGCCCCGTAATAGGCCATCATCGGCCCGGACGCCGACATGACCAGACCGGCCATGCCGGCCTCGGCCGCCTGCAACGCGAAATAGCCGACCGCGCCGGCATGGGTGATGTTGCGCGCGGCGCACCAGCCGACATGGACCTCGCGCGCACGCGCGATCGCTTCGTCCATCGCCTTGGCCATGGCGACCGCGCCCGGCGCGCGGTCGGCCTCCAACACGGCGATCGCGCCGGCGCGCTTTTCTACCCGCATCTCGGGCGCCGGATTGATGACCTTCGTCTTCAGGCGCTCGAGATAGCTCGGGATGCGAAGGACGCCGTGCGAATCCACGCCCCGTAGGTTCGCCCAAATGAGCGACCTCGCCCAGGCGTCGGCCATCGCCCGGGCGACGCCGGCGGCCTGAAACAGCGCGCTCGCGAAGCGCTCGAGGTCGACGCTGTGGATGACGTGCGGCTCACCTTTCGCTGGCATGCTTTGCGTCTCTTCGCTCTCGATGACTTGGCGCGATTGCCTGTAGCCCGGATGAAGTCCGGACGGAAATGCCGATCCGGGGCGCGCCGCCAACTTGTCTTTATGTTCGTTATCTGTTCTGGTCGTCATCCATCCGATTCGGGGGCGGTCGAAATGGTGGTGCGGGCAAGCGCGATCGTCGGCGTGCTCCTCGCGTGCCAACCGGCACGCCGCGTGGCGCCGCACTTCTGACGCGGCCATGCGGCAATGACCGTCTCGCATCTTGCCGAGCTCAATCCCGCCCAGCGCCGTGCCGTCGAATTCGGAAGTCCGGACTTTTCAGCCGCCGGTCCGTTGCTGATCCTCGCCGGCGCCGGCTCCGGCAAGACCAACACGCTCGCGCATCGCGTCGCGCATCTCGTCCTCAACGGCATCGACCCGCGGCGGATCCTGCTCTTGACCTTCTCGCGCCGCGCCGCCGCCGAGATGACCCGGCGGGTCAAGCGCATCGCGGCCCGGGCGCTGCAGGGGCGTATCGCGGCAGGTGCCGACGCGATCGCCTGGTCGGGCACGTTCCACGCGGTCGGCGCGCGGCTGCTGCGCGAATATGCGCCGCGCATCGGTCTCGACCGCGCATTCACGATCCTCGACCGGGTAGATTCGGCCGATCTCCTCAACCTGATACGCCACGACCTCGGCTTGGCGCAGACGCCACGGCGTTTTCCCGCCAAGGACACATGCCTTGCGATCTATTCGCGCGCGGTCAATGCCGAGACCGTGCTCGGCGAGGTGCTGGTCTCGGCATTTCCCTGGTGCGCGACCTGGGAGGCGGAGCTGCGGGCGCTGTTTGCCGCCTACGTCGAAGCCAAGCAGCGCCAGCACGTGCTCGATTACGATGATCTGCTGCTCTACTGGGCGCACATGATGGCGGAGCCAGCGATCGCCGCCGACGTGGCTGACCGCTTCGATCACGTCCTGGTCGACGAATATCAGGACACCAACCGGCTGCAGGCCTCGATCCTGCTGGCGCTGAAGCCGACCGGCGTCGGCCTCACCGTGGTGGGAGACGATGCGCAATCGATCTATTCGTTCCGGGCGGCGACCGTGCGCAACATTCTCGATTTTCCCGGCCAGTTCAGCCCGCGCGCCGAGATCGTGACGCTCGAGCGCAATTACCGCTCGACGCAACCCATTCTCGCCGCCGCCAACGCGGTGATGGAAGCGGCGCAGGAGCGCATCGCCAAGAATCTCTGGTCGGAACGTGTTTCAGCCGAGCGGCCGCGGCTGGTGAGCGTGCGGGACGAGGCCGAGCAGGCGCGCTACGTCGCGCACACGATCCTGCAGAACCGCGAGGCCGGCGTGGCGCTGAAGGCGCAGGCGGTGCTGTTCCGCGCCTCGCATCACAGCGCGCTCACCGAAATCGAGCTCGCCCGCCGCGATATCCCGTTTGTGAAATTCGGCGGCCTCCGCTTCCTCGAAGCCGCCCACGTCAAAGACGTGCTTGCATTTCTGCGCTGGGCGGAGAATCCGCGCGACCGGGTCGCCGGGTTTCGCGTGATTCAGCTCCTGCCCGGCGTCGGCCCGGCCACGGCGGCGCGGCTGCTCGACCTCGTGGTCGAGGCCGCCGATGCGACCGCGGCCGTCGCCGGCTTCGCGCCTCCAGCCGCCGCCGCCGAGCAATGGTCCGCCTTCGCCGATACCTTCCGGCGCGTGCGCGGCGCCGCGGCAGGATGGCCCGCCGAGCTCGACCTCGTCTGCGGATGGTATGCGCCGCATCTCGAGCGCATCCACGATGATGCCGCCATGCGCCAGGCCGATCTCGTGCAGCTCGCCCAGATCGCCGCGACCTATCGCACGCGCCAAAGCTTCCTCACCGAGCTCACGCTCGATCCGCCTGCCGCCACCAGCGACGAGGCCGGCACGCCGCTGCTCGACGAGGATTACTTGATTCTTTCGACCATCCATTCGGCCAAGGGCCAGGAATGGACGGCGGTCTTGATCCTCAACGCGATCGACGGCTGCATCCCGTCCGACCTCGCCACCGGCACGACCGCCGAGATCGAGGAAGAGCGCCGCCTGCTCTACGTCGCCATGACGCGCGCGAAGGATCACCTGCATCTGATCATGCCGCAGCGCTTCTTCGCCCATCAGCAAAGGGCGAACGGCGACCGGCACGTCTACGCCGCGCGCACGCGCTTCATCGCAGCCTCCATGCTCGAACGCTTCGAGACCTGTGCCTGGCCGAGAGCCGGCACTGGGACGTCGTCCGACCGGCGCGGCGGCGAGACCGCAGACGTCGGTGCGCGGTTGCGCCGCATGTGGCGCTGAGCCGCCCAGCCGAGCTGCGACGCCGGCGCGGCCGTGTATCCCGCCGCGCGAGTTGATCGCCGCGATACGACTGAGTATCGTCGTGCCACCGCGGCTTTGCGCGAGGCGTGAAATGGCTGCCATCACCGCCGAGGATATCCGCGCCTTGGTTCGACCAGGCCGGGTGCACCGCCGCGCCTACACCGACCCGGAGATCTTCGAGCTCGAGCTCAATCGAATCTTCGGCTCGGCGTGGATCTATGTCGGACATGAAAGCCAGATCAAACAGCCGGGCGACTTCGTGGCGACGCGGATCGGGCGAAAGCCGTTGCTGCTCGTTCGCGACGCCGCCGGAAAAATCGCGCTCCTGCACAATCAATGCGCCCACCGCGGCTCGCTGGTGGTGGCATCGGGGCAAGGGCAGACCTCGGAATTCCGCTGCTGCTACCACGGCTGGACCTATCACTTGGACGGCCGCCTCAAGAGCGCTCCTCTTCTCCACGGCTACCCCTCCGATTTCGATCCCAAGGATCCCGACTTCGGAATGCTGCGCGTTCCGCGCGTCGCCAGCTACCGCGGCTTCGTCTTCGGCAGCCTCGCGCCGGACGGCCCGAGCCTTGAGGACCATCTCGGCTACATGACGACCTCGCTCGACGATATGGTCGACCGCGCCCCCGAGGGCGAGCTCGAGGTCGCCGGCGGCGTGTTCAAGCATGCCTACAAGGGCAACTGGAAGCTCTATCTCGAAAACCTCTGCGATGCGGCGCATCCGCTGTTCACCCATCAATCCTCGATCGACGCCGCGCAGCAGCAGCCCGACGACGTCCATTCCGACGGCTCGGGCGAAATCGCCATCCGCCAGATGCGCCAGAACGGCGCGCCCTACAGTTTCTGGGAGGCCAATGTCGGCATCTGGGCCTATCCCAACGGCCACAGCTTTCTCGGCGACTATCATGACGACGCCAAGCTGGTGGCCGCGCTGAACGATCCGGTGTTCCGCGACTACCTCGCCGCAATGGAAGCGAAGAAAGGAAAGGAGAAGGCCCGCAAGATTCTCGAAGTGCGCAGGTGGAACAGCAACGTCTATCCCAATCTTTCGTTCATGAGCCAGTTTCAGCAGTTGCGGGTCGTGCATCCGATCTCGGTAAGCGAGACGGTGGTGCACGCTTACAGCTTTCGGCTGCGCGGGGCGCCCGTGCCCATGTTCGAGAACACCGTGAGCTTCGCCAATGTCGTGAACGGCACCGGCTCGCTCGTGCTCACCGACGACCTCGAAATCTACAACCGGATCGACCTGGGCCTCTCGAGCGCGGGCTCGGAATGGCTGGAGATCGGGCGCGGCTATGCCGGCGATCTGCCGGACGAGCGCGGCGGCCGGCGCGGCAAGAACTCGACCAGCGAGGTCTACATCCGCAACATGTTCGACGCCTGGCTCGGCTACATGGCCGGCGAGCCGCGGCCGCCGGGCCCCGCGCGCGCACCCCGCAACCCTGCGGCGGCGTTGGCGGAGAGCGCCCCGTGAACCTCTCGCTGCGGGCATCCGACGCGAGCGCGTCGTCGTCGGGCGCGCGCGTCGAAGCGCCAAGCCTCTTCGAATGCGAGCAATTCCTCGTGCACGAGGCGCGGCTGCTGGACGAAGGACGGTTCGACGAGTGGCTGGCTCTTTTTACGGCGGACGCCTGGTACTGGGTGCCCTGCGAGCCGAACCAGGCGAGCCCGCGTGACACGGTCTCATTGATGTACGACGATCGCCGCCTGCTCGAGACGCGCGTGCGCCGGCTGGCGAGTCCCCGCATCTATTCGCAGGAGCCGCGCTCGCGCACCAGCCGGATCATCGCCAATGTGACGATCGAGGAAGTCGAGGGCAATGCCTGCACCGTCCGCTCCAAGTTCCAGCTGCTGGAGTACCGCAGAGACACGCAACGAATCTTCGGCGGCACGTGCTTTCATCGTCTGCTGCGCGGTGACAATGGCACGCAAATCGCTTGGAAGCGGGTCGATCTCGTGAATTGCGATGCCCCGCATGAAGGGCTGGTGGTGCCTTTTTGATCTCGCGCCCGGCCTCGCCGGAGCAGCGCTTCCAGGGAGAACATCGATGCGCAACGGCAAGATCGGCGGCGTCCGCGGCGGAATCATCGCGCTCGGCATTTTGGCGGGCATGCATCTGTCGACCCCGTCGACCGCTCGCGCCGCAGAAGCCGTCACCTACCTGTTCCCGGCGCCGCCCAGCCTGCCGGCGTTCGGTCCCATTCGGCTCGCCAAGGGCAAGGGCTATTTCGCCGACGCCGGCATCGACGTGAACTTCGCGGTCGGACGCGGCGGCGTCGACGTCGCCAAGCAGGTGGGCGCGGGCAACGCGCCGCTCGGCGGCATCGTCGCCGACGGGCCGATCATGGTTCGCCAGAACGGCGTGCCCATCAAGATCGTCGCCGTGTTCGGCGGCCACGGCTTCATGCAGTTGGTCGTGCGCGAAGATTCCGGGATAGCCAAGCCCGCCGACCTCAAGGGCAAGACGATCTCGGTGATGTCCTTTCAGGACACGACCTATTACGCCCTGCTCGGACTACTGGCGAGCGTCGGCCTCACGCAGGACGATCTCAACATTCAAGCCGCCGGTCCGAGCGGCGTATGGGAATTCGTCGCCACCGGCAAGGCGGCGGGTATGGCCGGCGTGCCCGATTGGATACCGCCGGTGCAGGCCGCCGGCGTGAAGGTGAAGGTGATCCCGAGCGACGCCTATTTCCCGCACATGGCGCAGGGGATCGGCGTATCCGACGAGGTCATCAAGGAAAAGCCCGAGCTCGTAACCAAGTTCGTGAAGGCGGCCCTGCACGGTATGAAGGACATCATGGATGACCCGGACAAGGCGGCCGAGGACTTCGTCAAGTTCGTTCCGGAGTGGAACGGCAAGGAAGGCGCGATCAAGGCCACGTTCCACTACTACGCCACGCTCGTCTATCCCGGCCAAAAGCGGCTCGGCGAGGTCAACGTCGAGCGCCTGCGCAGCCTGCAGGATTTCTACCTGGCGAAGGGAATCATTCAGCGCAAGTCGCCGATCGAGGAGCTCTACACCAACCAATTTATCCCGGCGTCTCATTGAAATCAGTCGGCCCATGCTGCCACCGCCAATGGAGCAAACGCCATTCAATGGCATCGACCCGTCGGCTCTCGGATCGAGGGACCGGCGTGCGCGCGCATGGCTGTGGTTTACCCGTGTGCATTGAACAGATAGTGTAAGTCGTCAACGGAGGGGCAAACGCAATGCGTTACTTGTCGGTCGCCTGCTTTCTCGCGGTTGCAGCCTTCACAGATGCGAGCCCCGCAGCAGCACAACAGGACTGTGCTTGCTTTTGCAGAGTTAAAGGCGAGAGCGGCGGCGGCTGTTGGGTTGCCGTCTCCGGATGTTCTCCTCGGTCCGGCGTTCGGAGCTGCAGCGACGGGAGCGCCTGTGGCTACAGTTGCGGGAGGCCCGGCCTCCCCGCGAGACGAAGCGCGCCGCGCGCGCATCCTCTCGGACAACATTATCGGCCGACCGAGCAGGCGCGGTAGCAGTTCGGTCGCCCCCAGGGCCCGGAGCTTCACTCATTGCGGGGCTTCGGCACTGCGGTCTAGCTCGTGGCCTTACTAATCCATACCAACCATTCATCAATGATATCGGATGGCGGCGGCGATCGCTGACCCGCCCTCGCTCCCGCTTCGCTCGCTCGGCCACCCTCTCCGTGGCAGAGGGTTTCCGTCGCTGCGTCAATATTGGTGGAAAATGCTCTAATATCCCGGCGTCCTGGTCATCACAGATACGGAGGACGCCCATGAACGTGCAGGCTCCATCGCGATTTGAAGCAAATCTCGGCCAGGCCAGGCCGGTTGCCGGCTACATGTCGGGCTTCGGCAACTCGTTCGAAAGCGAAGCGCTGGCCGGGGCGCTCCCGGTCGGGCGCAATTCGCCGCAGAAGGTCGCGTTCGGGCTTTATGCCGAGCAGCTCTCCGGCTCGCCATTCACGGCGCCGCAATCCGCCAACCAACGCTCGTGGCTTTACCGCATTCGACCGACCGTCAAGCACTCGCGCCGCTACCACAAGGTCGACAAGCGTCTCATTCGCACCGCGCCGGCGGCGCGGGAGGAGAGCGATCTGCCCATCGGCCAGCTGCGGTGGGGGCCGATACCAATACCCGATGAAAGCCTCACCTTCGTGAGCGGGCTACGCACCATGACCACCGCCGGCGACGCCGAGACGCGGGCCGGCATGGCGGCGCATGTGCTGCTCGTGACCGCGTCGATGCGCAACGAGTATTTCTTCAATGCCGACGGCGAATTCCTCGTCGTCGCGCAGGAGCGCAAGCTGCGGTTCCGCACCGAATTCGGCGTGATCGAGATCGAGCCCGGCGAGATCTGCGTGATCCCGCGCGGCATGATCTTCCAGGTCGAGCTCGTCGACGGACCCGCGCGCGCCTATCTCTGCGAGAATTACGGTGGCGCGTTCACGCTGCCGTATCGCGGACCGATCGGCGCGAACTGCCTCGCCAATGCGCGCGATTTTCTCACCCCGGTCGCGGCCTACGAGGATAGGGAAGAACCCTCGACGCTGTTCGTGAAATGGGGCGGCGAGCTTTATGCAACCGAGAGCGATCAATCGCCGCTCGACGTCGTCGCCTGGCACGGCAACTACGCGCCCTACAAGTATGACCTGCGACGCTTCTCGCCAGTGGGTGCGCTCATGTTCGACCATCCCGATCCGTCGATCTTCACGGTCATGACCTCGCCGTCCGAGACCCCCGGCACGGCCAATGTCGACTTCATCATCTTTCCCGAGCGCTGGCAGGTGGCGGAAGATACCTTCCGGCCGCCGTGGTATCACCGCAACCTGATGTCGGAGTTCATGGGGCTGATTTACGGCGTGTACGACGCCAAGCCGGAGGGATTCGTCCCGGGCGGCATCTCGCTGCACAATTGCATGCTGCCGCACGGACCGGACGAGCTCGCGTTCGAACACGCGAGCAACGGCGAGCTCAAGCCGGTGAAGCTGGCCGACACGATGGCGTTCATGTTCGAGACCCGGTTTCCGCAGCGGCTGACCCGATACGCGGCCGGCCTCGAAGCGCGGCAAGATGACTACATCGACTGCTGGCAGGGACTACGCAAGCACTTCGACCCGGGCGGCCGGACACCGTGACCGCAGCGCACGTCGATAAGGCGAATGCCGGCGCCGCTGCAGCTGCCGCGAGCGCGACATGATCGAGATCGACGACAGTCATTTCCCCGGGCGGCGCAGCTGGGTCGCCTCGGCCGACGGCCACGCCGACTTCCCCATTCAGAATCTGCCGCTCGGAGTTTTCACCCCGCCTTCCGGCGGAGCGCGCGGGGGCGTCGCGATCGGCGACGACATCCTCGATCTGGCGGCGGCGCTTGAGCTCGGATTGTTCGACGGACTTGCCGCGCAGGCCGCGGAGGCGGCGGCCGGCGGGACGCTCAATCCGCTGTTCGCACTCGGCGGCGCGGCACGGCGCGCGCTGCGCCGCCGCCTCGGTGAGATCCTTGACGCCGACGGACCCGAGCGCGCCCGCATCGAACCGCTGCGCTCGCGGCTGCTGCACAGGAGCGAGGAGTGCCGCCTCGAGCTTCCGGCGGCGATCGGGGACTACACCGACTTCTTTGCCGGCATCCATCACGCCACCAATGCCGGCAAGCTGCTTCGCCCCGACAATCCGTTGCTGCCGAACTACAAATATCTCCCAATCGGCTATCACGCCCGCGCCTCGTCGGTCGCCGCCTCCGGCGCCGCGGTGCGCCGCCCCAACGGTCAGCGCAAGCCTGCAGCCGAATCGATTCCGAGCTTCGGCCCGTCGCGCAACCTGGACTATGAGCTCGAGCTCGGCGTCTGGATCGGTCCGGGCAACGAGCTCGGCAGCCCGGTCCCCATTGCCGAGGCGGCAGAGCACATCAGCGGATTCTGCCTGCTGAACGATTGGTCCGCGCGCGACATCCAGGCGTGGGAGTATCAGCCGCTCGGGCCCTTCCTGGGCAAGAGCTTTCTCACCAGCGTCTCGCCCTGGGTGGTCACTCCGGAAGCGTTGGCGCCGTTCCGGGTCGCGCAGGCCGCGCGTCCCGACGGCGATCCGGCCCCGCTCCCTTATCTCCTCGACGGGCGCGACCAAGCCGCCGGCGCCCTCGACATCGACCTCGAGGTCTTCCTGCTCACGCCGGGGCTGCGAGAAAGAAGCCTTCCGCCACATCGCCTGTCCGTCGGCAATGCGCGCCATCTCTACTGGACCGTCGCCCAGCTCGTCACCCACCACGCCAGCGGCGGCTGCAATCTGCGGTCCGGCGATCTGTTCGGGACCGGCACGATTTCCGGTCCAAGCGAGGGCGCGCTCGGCAGCTTGCTCGAGATCTCAGGCGGCGGCCGCCGGACGGTCGCGCTCGCATCCGCTGAAACCCGCCGCTTCCTCGAGGATGGCGATACCGTCATCATGCGGGCGCGCTGCCAGCACGAGGGTTTCGCCAGCATCGGGTTCGGCGAGTGCCGGGGAACGATCGGACCCGCGGTCTAGGTTTGCGCGCGCGGCGCAGCGGCCACACCGAATTTCCGTCCGACTTTCAGCAGCGAAACCTGTCCCCTCAACCGAGCGACCGCGGTTCGGCCGGCGCGAGCGCCCGAGCACCTGCCCGCATTCCGCCGTCGTGCCTTCGTCATCAAAGGGCAACACGGCGTTGCTAAAAGCCCTTCGGGGGCTGCGTTTCTTGCCCCGACATTGGATGCCTTCAGGAGACGCCGTTTGTCGATAGTGTGTTGCTCCGCAAGGCCCGGCCGGCCGGGAGACCGGGTCGTGTGCTTCCGGCCGGCCTTGGCGATCTCGCCCAATCGCTTGAGCGCGCCTCGGACAGATCGGCCTGAAGCCATACGCTCCAGCTTCGCCTCGACTGTCCGCGCCGACTCAGAAAAGATCGGAACCATCACCTCGCTCCGGCGTTCCATTGAACGCCAAGAACTGGAGCCGACAACGTGCTTTTCCTAGAACGCCTTTTGCTGCACTACGGGATATACCGGCGGTATCCGCTTAAGCCCTGGCCTGCCTTCAAGAACGCTTGGCGCATCGCGTTCAGATAGGCGGCGGTTACTCGCTCCGGCTCCTCCGGTCGGCCGGCCCGCTGCACCCCTCTTTATCAACTCATCAGCGACTTGCGGCAGCCGCTAGCGCGGCCGGGTCGCCTCGGCCTTGACGCCGCTTCCTTCGTCCCCGAGCATGTCGGGCATGCCCTCAGACATCGATCCGCAGTCGGGTTTTCGCCTGCCCCTGCTGAAGCGCGAAGAGCTGGACGAGTCCGGAAAGCGCTACTACGACCGCGTGGCCGCGCCGGGCGCGTCCATCGTCGGCCTGCAAGGCCCCAGCGGCATCCACCTGTACAGCCCGAAGGCCGCCGAGCATGCGCGCGCGCTCAACCGGTATCTGCGCTACGACGCCGGATTCAGCCCGCGCGTGCGCGAGGTCGCGATCCTCACCACCGCGCGCGAGATGGACAGCCAGTTTGAATGGTGCGCGCACGAGCCGGAAGCCTTGAAGGAAGGCGTCGAGCCGGGCGTCATCGACGTGATCAAGCACCGCAAGCCGACGGCGGGCCTGGACGAAACCGACGCTGCGGTGATCGAGTTCGGCCGGCAGCTCTTCCGCGACCACCGCGTGACGCCGGAAACCTTCGCCCGGGTGAAGGCGCTGTTCGGCCCGCACAAGCTCGTCGAGTTGGTCATGCTGATGGGCAACTACGCCGGCACCGCGGCCCTGCTTGCCGCGGTCGACATGCAACTGCATCCCGGACGCAAGCCGCTCTTGCCGATTCCGTAGCGCAGGTTCTCGCACCGACGGACCGAGAGAGGGCGAAAGCCCTCCGGCGCGCGCCGCCAATCCGCCGCACCCGTACCGCCGGCATCCCTCACCACCTTGGCTTCGCATGCCACTGATGCGAGCGGGCGTTTGTCCCGTTCCGGCAGGCCGGATGGTACTGGCGGACGGGAGCAACATGGAGGATCATTCCAAGAATTGCGCGAAACGAAGAACGCGCATTCGCGGGAGAACGCCGATGGCAAATCAGACAGCCAAGATCGCGATCGCGGCCGCGCTGGTGGCCGTGCTCGCGGGCGGGGCGAATGCAGAGCCGGTCAAAATCCGCGCGGGATGGGTGGTCGCGCCCGCCTCGCTCGTTCCGGTCCTGTTCGCCAAGCAAGGTCTGGCAAAGCACCAGGGCAAATCCTACCAACTCGAGCCGGTTTATTTCGGCGCTTCGCCGCCGATGATCACCGCGCTGTCGGTCGGCGAGTTGGAGATCGCCGCGCTCGGATTCTCGAGCTTTCCGTTTGCCGTGCAGAACGCCGGGCTCGCGGATCTGCGCATCATCGCCGACGAGATCCAGGACGGCGGCAAGGACAATTTCTCCACCCATTACATGGTGAAGAAGGATTCCGGCATCCAAACTATTGCGGATCTCAAGGGCAAGGTGCTGGCCACCAACGGCATCGGCACCGGCGTGCACATGGCCATGCGGGCGTTGCTGCAGCGATCCGGCTTGCAGGACAAGCGCGACTACACGGTGATCGAGGTTCCGTTCCCGACCATGAAGGCCGTGCTGCTCGAGGGCAAGGCCGACCTGATCGTGTCGACCACGGCGTTCGTGTTCGACCCCGAGCTGCAGGCCAAGGCGCGCGTGCTGTTCACGCAACGCGACGCCATGGGCACGTCGGAGCTCTCGTTCTGGACCGCCCGCGAAGGCTTCATCGACAAGAACCGCGCGGCCATGGTCGACTTCCTGGAGGATTCGCTGCGCGCGGTGCGCTGGTACCTCGACCCCGCCAACCGGCGAGAGGCCATCGACATTCTTGCCCGCTTCCTCAAGCAACCGCCGGCGCGGTTGGAGAGCTGGGTCTTCAGCAAGAATGACTTCTATCGTGATCCTGACGGGCTGGTGAATCTCGACGCGCTGCAGAACAATATCAACTTGATGCGGCAACTCGGCATCATCGGCGCCGACCTCGATGCCGCAAAGTATGCGCGCCTCGACCTGATCCGCGAAGCCGGACAGCGGTTGCGATGATTCGGGCGGGTGCAGCATTGCCGCCGAGCTTCGCGTGATCCGGCATCGTCACTCTAACCGACCTCCGACTGGGAATGGACCCATGACGCGCGCATCCGTCGTTCTCGCACTGATCTCGCTGCTCGGCATCGCCGGCGCCGCCCACGCGGAGTACCCGGACAAGCCGGTGCGCATCGTCGTGCCGGTGGCCGCCGGGGGCGGCGTCGACGTCATGGCGCGCCTGCTGGCGCAGAAGCTGAGCGAACGGCTGGGGCAGCAATTCACCGTTGAAAATCGGCCCGGCGCCGCCGGTGTCATTGGCAGCAAGGCGGTCGTCGCCTCCCCTAACGACGGCACCACGCTGCTCTACACCCCGAGCAGCCTGTCGCTCAGCGTCGCGGTCCACAAGACGCCGCCCTACGACGTCGGCAAGGATTTCACGCCGATCATCAACGTCGCGGTGAGCCCGTATGCGCTGGTGGTGCACCCGTCGCTGCCGGTCCATGACCTCAAGGAATTCATCGCCTATGCCAAGGCCAATCCCGGCAAGCTCAGCTACAGCTCCGCCGGCGTCGGCAGCGCCTCCCATCTCGCCGCCGAACTCATGAAGAGCATGGCGGGCATCGAGATGACCCACGTCCCCAACAAGGGCATGAACCCCGCGCTCATCGATCTCATGGGCGGCCAGGTGCAAGCGATGTTCGCAAGCGTGCCGGGCATGCTGGCGGAGCGCTCGGAACGGCTGCGCCCCATCGCCATGGCCGAGCGCAAGCGATCCGCGCTGCTGCCGGATTTGCCGACCATGGACGAGCAGGGGCTCAAGGGCTTCGAGGTCGGCAACTGGGCCGGGCTGCTCGGACCGGCGGGCCTCGACCCGGCGATCGTAAGCAAGCTCAACCGCGAGATCGTCGCCATCCTCGCCAGCCCCGACGTCAAGGAGCGCGCCAAGACCCTCGGCTACGATGTGATCGCGAGCACGCCTGAGGACTTCGGCGAGCAGCTCACGCATGACGTCGCGCGCTGGAGCGAGGTGGTCAAGCGCGCGCACGTCCCGATGAATTGAAGGGGCGCGCCTCGGCCCGGCTTCGCGGGGCATTGGTGGTATAGTAGACAAATTGCAATCTGTGGTAGATAATGCCTCCCGATCCAATGGAGCACGGAGGAGGCAGCCATGGCGGTTCGGGTTCGCAAGAGCGTGTGGTCGCTGCCGCAAGGGGATCCGACCTTGAGCTGGTATCGCCGGGCGGTCGCCGAGCTGATCGGGCGGCCGGCCAACGACCCGACCAGCTGGCGATATCTGGCAGCTATTCACGGGGTGCCGCAGGGCATGCCGGTCCCCGCCGGTGCGCAGTCGTTCTGGGATCAGTGCCAGCACCAGAGCTGGTTCTTCCTGCCCTGGCATCGCGGCTACATCGCGAGCTTCGAGGCGGTGGTCGCCCAGACCATCGCCGAGCTCGGCGGGCCCGAAGACTGGGCGCTGCCCTATTGGGACTACAGCGAGAGCCTCGCGAGCAATCCGCGGGCGCGGCTGATGCCGCCCGATTTCTTCAATCGTACCCTGCCTGACGGCAGCCCCAACGCGTTGTTCTCGCGGCGCGCAGCGGTGCAGAACGGGGACTTCAGTCTGGACGACGACGTCGTGACGCTCGACGCACTGCAGCTGCGCGACTTCGCCAATTCGACCCCCGGCGCTCCCTCCGGGTTCGGCGGGCCGGTGACCGGCTTCCACACCTTCGGCGGCGACAACGGCGCGCTGGAAAATCTGCCGCACAACCGCGTGCACGTGCAGATCGGCGGCCGCAGCGGCTTCATGAGCGACCCCGCGACCGCCGCGCTCGATCCGATCTTCTGGCTGCATCACTGCAACATCGATCGCCTGTGGGAGGTCTGGCGCAATCAGGGCGAGGACTTCCTCAATCCCACCAGCCGCCAATGGCGCTCGGCCGTGTCCTTCCCCATGCACGACGCCAACCGCAAGCCGTTCACCTTCACCAGCGCGGACATGCTCGACACGACCAAAGTCCTGCACGGCTACCAATATGATAGGGTGCCGGTCGCGCACGAGCCGGCAATCGAGCGGGAGATGGCAGTCGCCATGGCGGACGAGGAGCATCCCGAGCTTGCCGGCGCCAACAGCGGACCGGTCCAGCTGGAAGGCGCCGTGACCCGCACCATCGTATCGGTGCAGCCGGAGCGCACCGGCAGACCGGGTCTCGAATCCGCCAGACCCAGACCGAAGCACGTCTACCTCAATCTCGAGAACATCACCGGCACCGGCGTCCCCGGCGACTTCAAGGTCTACATCGACATGCCGGGCGACGACAAAGAGCCGATGCTGGCGGGCGTCATGACCACTTTCGGCCTCGCGCAGGCGAGCAATCCCGACCGCGAGCACGGCGGCAGCGGGCTGAGCCAGGTCTTCGACATCACCGCGCAGGCCGAAAAGCTGGGGCTCACCCGCGGCAACGTCTCGCGCGTGCAAGTGAGCTTCGTGCGCGAAGGCGTGCACGCGACGAACGACCACGTCCCGCCGGGCCTGGAAGCTTATGTGCGCGCCGCCCCCGAGGACTCCAACATCAAGGTCGGCCGCGTGAGCCTGTTCTACCGCTGATCGCAATGCACCCCGACGCTGCAATGTTGGTTCCCGCGCTCGGCCCTGTGCTCACGCCGGAGGCGCGGCGCGGCTTGCGCGCGCCGGCATTTCGCTGGTCGCTCGCGCCGGCGCTTCTGGCCTGGGCGATGATGCTCTGGCTCGCGCTGCAAGCGCGCCCGCTCGAGCTCTGCATCGCCCCGCGCGCCGCGGCCCTCGACGGTGCGCTCGCCGGCATCGCGGCGGCCTTCGCCACCGTCGATCCCGCGCGCTGGACCGGCGAATGGGCGGTGATGATCGTCGCCATGATGTTTCCGTTGCTAGTGCCGTCGATCGGCCACGTCGCCGCCCGCAGCTTCGCCGCGCGGCGCGAGTGGTCGGTCGCCTTGTTCGTTGCCGGCTATGCGCTGGTCTGGTCAGCGGCGGCCGCCGCGATCAGCAGCGCGCTGCTCATCGCGCGGGGAAGCCTCGCCGCCACGGACCTCGCGTCGGCAGCCGGGCTCATCGGCTGCGCGCTCGCGGCGCTGTGGCAGCTTTCGCCGGCAAAGGCGCGCGCCATCAACCGCTGTCACGGCACGACGCCCCTGCGCGCCTTCGGTCCCGCCGCCGACTGCGACGCCGTGCGGTTCGGTCTCGTCCACGGCTATCGCTGCGTGCGCGCCTGCCTGCCGACCATGACGCTGCCGCTGCTCGGCGGCCACGGCCTCGGCACCATGGCGATCGTGTCTGTCATCCTCCTCGCCGAGCGCGCGCAGCGGTCGCCGCAATATGGCGCGTCGGCGATCGCCCTCCTGCTGCTCGGCCTGACCACGACGCTGGGCTTGCCGCCTCAGTAGACCCGATGGTGCGGCGGCTCGCCGTGGACCAGGACGCGCTCGACGTTGCGCCAGGCCGAGCGGAACAGGAGCAGCGAGGCCTGGCGCGTGACCCCGGCGATGTGCGGCGTCAGCAGCAGCCGATGCGCGGCCTCGCCGCGCAGCGCGAGAAGGGGATGGTCCGCCGTGGGCGGTTCGACGGAATAGACATCGACGGCGGCGCCGCCGAGACGGCCCGAGGCAAGACCGGCGGCAAGCGCCTGCTCGTCGACGATGCCGCCGCGCGATGCCTGGATCAGGATCGCGCCCGGCTTCATGGTCGCGAACTCGCTCGCCCCGATCATGCCGCGCGTCTGCGCCACCAGCGGGACGTGCACCGTCACGACGTCAGCGGCCGCGAGCAGGTCCGCGAGCGCCATCGCGCGCGCGTCGAGCGCGCGCGCTGCTTCGGGCTCGCGCGGCGTCGGATCGCAAAAACCGATGCGGCAGCCCATGCGATGGAAGGCATGGCCGACGGCCGCGCCGATGGTGCCGAAGCCGATGATGCCGACAAGCAGGCCCTCCAATCCGGCGAGATTGTCGGCCAGCATGCGGTTGCGGAAACCCACGTAGTTCCCTTGGCTGATCTCGGCGTGCGCCCAAGCCAGGCGCCGCAGCAGCATCGAGGCCGCGGTCACCGCATATTCCGCGACCGCGCTGTTGCTGCCACCGGGGACGTTGGCGACCGGAATGCCCAGCCGCCGCAGTGCCGCCTCGTCGAGCCGGTCGACGCCGGCGCCGGTAACCTGCACGAGCTCGAGCCGACAACCCTCGAACAACCCTGCGGCAAGCTTCGGGCCGACCGCCGGAATGACGAGCGCGGCCGCCTCCTTCAGGCGCTGCGGCAGCGCCGGATCGTCGGGGCGCGCATAGCTCACCGCCAGCGACGCCGGCGGCAACGCGCCCACGCGCGCGAAATCGGCTTCCGGCCGCAAGCAGAGAACGTCGAGGCCCATGCGCGCTCAGAAGTTCGGAAATTCCACCGTCGCGGCGGTGACGTCCGGGATCGGGAAGAAGCACACCAGCACGAGCGGGACGTTGCCGGTGTTGCGGGTCATGTGCTTCTCGCCCGCCGGAACCAGCACGATATCGCCCGGCTTGATCGCAAGCTCGCCGCTCTCGGCCTGCATCGTTCCCTCCCCCGAGAGCACGTAGATGCACTCCTCGCAGTCGCGGTGCAGATGCGGGCCGCGCCGGTCGGCCGCTTTCGGCACCGGAATTTCCGCGATCCGCATGGTCACGCGCGATCCGATCTCGCCCGAGACCGGCTCGAGCGAGTTGCGGCCTGGCAGCCCCAGGCGCTTGGCTTGCGCTTGCTTGATGAGCCGCGCCATCACCCCACCTGCCGCAGCTGTTTCATCTCGGCGGTGCCCCCTTGCACTGCCTCGAGCTGCCGGAAGACCGCGGCAGCTTCGCGCGCGATCGCGTCGGCGATGTCGGCGACCATGCGGCGACCCTTCTCGGCGGTGGCGTGTTGCGGGCTGCCGAACCATCCGGTCGGCGCAATCGAGCGGATGTCGGTCAGCACCGGCTGGTAGCTGCGCGTGCGCCGCAGCTTATCCATGCGATGGCCGTGCGCATGATCGGAGGAATGGTCGATGCGCTCGAGATGCACCAAGTGCGGATGCTGCGCCAGCACCGCCAGCGCCTCGATCTCGCCCCCGTGGGTGAGCCCGTTGCAGCTCGCGCCATAGAGCTCCTCCGCCACATAGCAGGCCTGCACCGTCAGCACCCGCATGCCGTGCTCGCGATGCAACGCCTCGGCCGCGATGGCGAGCGAGGGAATGTTGCCCTCGTGCCAGTTGATCAGCATGAGGTCGCGCGCGCCGTGGCGCGCCGTCGATGCGCAGGTCTCGATCACCAGCCGTATATAGGTGTCGGGCGTGAGCGTGATCGTGCCTTCGAACGGCATGTGCATCGGCGTGACGCCGAGCGGCGTTGCCGGCAATACCAGGCCGTCCATGCGCTCGGCCACTTGTTGCGCAATGAGGTTGGCCGCGACCGTGTCGGTTCCGGTCGGCAGATGCGGCCCGTGCTGCTCGACGCTTCCTGCCGGCAAGATCACCAGCGGATTCGCCTTGAATTGCGCGGCGATCTCAGGCTGCGTGAGCTCGGCGAAGAATCGGCTAGGCGGCATCGCGGCTTCCCTCCGCGAGCCGGGCGCGCGCGGCATCGATCACCTCAGCGACGCGCACGCTGCGACCCTCCTCCTCGATCGAGCGCAGCGCCGCGTACACCACGGCGAGCGCAACATTGCCGTTGTCGGCGCTGAGCTCGCTCGCCGTTCCGCTGCGGCAGCTCTGCGCGAACAGGTCGAGCTCGGCGCGGAACATGTCGCTCTCGGGGATCTCGAGCTGCTCGCGCTTGGCATAGCCGTCCTTGCCGCGCTGGATATAGAGGGTCGAGCTCTGGTGCAGCTTTTCCGGCGTGTCCCAGGTGCCGAAATCGATCTCGTAGTGCATCAGGCCCTTGGAGCCGAAGACGCGCACCGCGAACACCCCGGGCGAGGTCCAGCACGCCCCGACATAGCCGATCTTGCCGTCGACGAACCTCAGAAGCGTCATCGACTGGTCGTCCACCTCGGCACCGACCGGCGACAGCTTTGACGCGATCGAGCTCGCTTCGACGATCTCGCCCCCCAGGTAGTGCAGCACGTCGAACTGATGGATGGCGAGCTGGGAGAGCGGACCGCCGGGGGCGCGATGCTTGTACCAACGCCAGGTCTGCGGCGTGAGCTCGAGCGCGCGCTCGTTGGAGAAATTGGCCTCCATGAAAGCAACCCGGCCGAGCTCGCCGGCATCGATCGCGGCGCGAATCCGCCGGATGCCCGCCATCAGGCGAGCGCTGTGGCCGACCGTCACCGTCACGCCGTAGCGCGGCTCGAGCGCGGCGATCGCGAGCCCCTCCTCGAGCGTGCTCGCGATCGGCTTTTCGGTATAGACGTGCTTGCCCGCTTTCGCGACCTCGACCGCGAGCGGGAGATGCTGCTCGTTGGGAACCGTCAGCAGCACGCCGTCGATCGCGCGATCGGTCAGCATGGCGGCAAGATCCGGTGCCGGCGCAATGCCGAATTCGCGCGCGAAGGCCTGCCGCTTCTCCTCGGTGCGACTGTAGGCCGAGACGATTGCGAGCTGCGACGACTTCGCCGCCGCCCGCGCGAGCACCTTGGCCCAGCGGCCGAGCCCGACAATGCCGACTTTGACTGCATCCATGCTCTTGGTCCGATTGCGTTAATCGATCGCGACCATACGACACTCGGCTGGCCGATCAAACCGCGCGCGCAGGGTGAGCTGCATCTCGCCTAGCTTGCACGACCCGATCCTTCACGTCGTGAGCCACTGGGTCCAGCGCTCGCGGATCTCGGCAAGGCGCGGGGCGATCCAGGCGGCGTCGTGCCGGAACGAGACCCTCTCGTTGTCGGGCCAGGCCGGTGTCTGCCGCAGCCGCGCCGGCGTCATCAGCGCGCGTGCGCCGGGATTGGCCGGCCCGTACGGAAGCAGCATCGCGAATTCCGCCTGCGGCTTCGCCTGCCCGACGAAATTGCAGAATTCCCACGCCGCGGCGGCGTTGGGATCGCCCTTTGGCACGACCAGATTGGCGTAGTAGACCTCGGCGCCGTTCCAGACCAGCTCGACCGGCACTTTGTCGTCGATCAGATCGATCGCGCGCGCGCTCCACATCGCAATCATGTCGACCTCGCCGTCGCGAATGAGCTGCTGGGACTGCGCGCCCTCGCGCCACCATACTTTGATGTGCGGCTTGATCTCGCTCATCTTGCGGAACGCGCGATCGATATCCATGGGATAGAGCTTGTCGGCGGGCACGCCGTCGGCCAACAGCGCGAAAGCGAGGCAGGTGAAGGAGCGGTCGAACAGGCAGCGCGCGCCGGGGAACTTTTTGACGTCCCAGAAGTCGGCCCAGCTCTGCGGGCCGCCACCGGGAAACTTGTCCTTGCGATAGACCAGGTTGGTGCCGAGCGCGTAGCTGGTGATGCCGTGGTCGCGCACCATCTGCGGCGGCAGTTGGTCGGCCTTGGCCGCGGTCCGGTCGAGCTTCTCGAGCAGTCCCTCGCGCACGGCCTGGGCGTACTCGACGTCGCCGAGATTCATCACGTCCCACTCGAAGTTCCTGGTTTGCACCTGCGCCTTGAGCTTGGCGAACGAGACGCCGGGAACGGTCTTGATCGCAATGCCGGTCTGCGCGCTGAACGGCTCGAAGAACGCCTTGCGCCACGAGGATTCCCAGACCCCGCCATAGGAATTGACGTAAACGGTTCTCACCTGCGAACGCGCCGGACGGACGATTGCGGGCGCGCCGACCAACGCGCCGGCGCCGAGCGCAAGCACGCTGCGCCGGGATAGCTTGTACCGGTTCATTGTCACTCCCCTTGCGGCGATCTCAGAACGATCAGCCGGCGCGAACCGAGGGCCGAAGGCCACCTGTCGTAGATGGCCTCCCGCGGCCCGCGCATGTTACATCATTCGCAACATGAGCACAGCTGCGCCGATGCCGGCCGCCCAAGGACCGAGGCTTCGCCAGGGCTTGACCGCATGGCTGCTGGTCGCGCCGGCGGCGGCCTGCATCGTGCTGCTGTTCATCCTTCCGATCGGCTACGTGCTGTTGCTGAGCGTGACCGATCCGACGCTGTCGCTTGCGCATTACCGGCGCCTGCTGACGGTCCCGCTCTATGCCGATGTCCTGCTCAACACGTTCAAGACCTCGCTGATCGTCACCGTCGCCTGCCTCGGTCTCGGCTATCCACTCGCCTACGTGATGGCGCGCCGCAACGACGCGCTCGCCATCGTGCTGCTGGTCGCGGTCGGCCTGAGCTTCTGGACCGGCTTCGTGGTCCGTACCTATGCCTGGCTGGTGATCCTCGGCAATAAGGGGCCGGTGGCGGCGACCTACGCGCTGGCCGGATGGGGCGCGCCGCCGCAGCTGCTCTTCACCTCGTTCAGCTCGACGCTCGGCATGACCCACGTGCTGCTGCCCTACATGGTGCTGGCGCTCTACGGCGTGATGCGCAGGATCGACGCTTCCTATCTGCGCGCCGCCGCAGGCCTGGGCGCCGGACCGTTCGCAGCCTTCCGCCTGGTGTTCCTGCCGCTCAGCATGCCCGGCGTTGTCAACGGCTGCGTGCTCGTGTTCACCATGTGCCTGGGCTTCTACATCACGCCGATCCTGCTCGGGACGCCCAGGGACATGATGATCTCCCAACTCATCAGCCAGCAGATCGAGGACCTGCTCGCCTGGGGCTTCGCCTCGGCGATCGCCGTCGTACTGCTCGCGTGCACGCTCGTCCTGCTCGGCGTCTACAATCGCTTCGCAGGGCTTGACCGGCTGTGGGGATGACGGCAATGGCGCGCCAGATTCCGCTCGTGCTGGCGCTGCTGGCTGCACTCTTCCTCGTCGCCCCGCTCGCCATCATCGTGCCGATGTCGTTTTCCAAGGCGACCTCGTTCGAATTCCTGCCCCCCGCGTATTGGGGCGGCTACTACGCGCAATATTTCGCAAGCCGCCCCTGGCTCGACGCCACCGCCAACTCTTTCATCATCGCCCTCGCCTCCACTATGTTCACGCTGCTCGCCGCGCTGCCGGCGGCGTTCGGCTTCGTCCGCTACCAGTTTCACGGCAAGGGCGCACTCAACCTCGTGATGATGCTGCCGCTCATCGTGCCGGCGGTGGTGAGCGCCCTCGGCTACTACAGCTTCCTCGGTCCGATGCATCTCGTCGGCACCCATGCCGGGATGGTCATCGCGCACAGCGTGTTGTCGATCCCGGTCGCCTTCCTCGTCATCGCCGCCGCGCTCAAGGGTTTCGACCGCAACCTCGAGCGCGCCGCCATGAGCGCGGGCGCCGGGCCGCTGCGCACGTTCCGCTGGGTGACCTTTCCGGTACTGCGGCCGGCGATCCTGATCGGCGCGCTGTTCGCTTTCCTGCACTCTTTCAATGAGGCGGTGGTGGCGATCTTCATCGCCGGCCGCGACGCCGCGACGCTGCCGAAGAAGATGTTCGAGTCGATCCGCCTGGAAACCGATCCCGTCATTGCCGTGGTCTCGACCCTGCTCACCGGCCTGGTGCTGCTGGGGGTGCTGCTCGCGCTGCTGTGCCGACCAAGGTCCGCGCAAAGGATTGCAAATGAAGCTTGATCCGCTGATGCAACCGCGCTCGGTGGCCGTCGTCGGCGCCACCGACCGCGCCGGCCCCGGACGTACCGTCATCGAATCGCTGGGGGCGCTCGGCTTCTCCGGCACGATCTATCCGGTGAACCCGAAATATCCGACCGTGCTCAACCACGTCTGCTATCCCACGCTCAGCGATCTGCCGGAGCCGCCGGACGTGGTCGTGTTCAGCATCCGCAAGCCGCTCCTCCTTGAGCAGGTACGGCTCGCCGCAAAACGCGGCGCCCGCGCCGCCGTCATCTATGACAGCGGCTTCGCCGAGCTCGGCGAGGAGGGCGCGCGCCAGCAGGCCGAGATCGCCGGCCTCTGCCGCGAGGCCGGCATGCCGGCCTGCGGACCGAACTGCATGGGGATCTTCAACCCGACGGCGCGGGTAACGACCTACAAGCAGACCGTGATGGATGCGACCGGAATCGCCGGCAATGTCGGCCTGATTTCCCAAAGCGGCTCGGTCTGCATCGCGATGCTGTCCGATCTGCGACGCTACGGGATCAGCGTGTCGGTCTCCGCCGGCAACGAAGCCGTGACCAGAACGGTGGACTACCTCGATTATCTGATCGACGACCCCGCCACCCAAGTGATCGCGACCTTCACCGAGACGGTGCGCGAGCCCGAGCGCTACGTGGCCGCACTCGACCGCGCCGCGGCCGCCGGCAAGCCGGTGGTGGTGCTCAAAGTCGGGCGCAGCGAGCGCACGCAACGCGCGATCACCAGCCATACCGGCGGGCTCGCCGGCGAATCGCGCGTGTTCTCGGAACTGCTGCGCGCGCATCGCGCGATCGAGGTCACCGACCTCGACGAGATGGCCGAGGTGCTGGCGGTGTGCCAGGGCGCGCGCTGGCCGCGCGGCCGGGGCATATCGGTGGTCACCGGCTCCGGCGGCCTGGCCGAGATGATCCTCGACAATGCCAGCACGCTCGGTCTCGACCTTCCGCCGCTGTCGCCCGCGGAGCGCGCCGAGGCCGAGCGCGTGATCGGCCGCTTCACCGGCGACGGCAACCCGTTCGACGCCTGGGGCAACGGCAACTACACGGTCAACCTGCCGCACGCGATGTCGGTGGTGGACAAGAGCGAGCACATCGACGCCATCGTCTATTGCGCGGATACCAGCAACGAAGGTCATCTCGGCGATCCCGCGCGCGCCATCGAGAACGTGCAGATGCTGATCGACGCCGCCAAGCGCTCGAGCAAGCCCTACTACCTCATGAGCTCGCGCTCCGGGGTGATGAACAGCCGCCAAGCCAAGGCGCTGCGCGAGGCGGGCCTGGTGCAGATCGGCGGCACGCGTCCGGGGCTGGGCGCGCTCGACCGCGTCGGCCGCTACATGGCGCCTCAGCAGCCGCTGCTGACGCCGGCAAATCGCAGTCGCTCGCGGCTCGACGACCTCGTGGCGGCGCAGCCGAGCCGGCACACCATCAACGAGCACGATGCCAAGCGCCTGCTCGCGGAGTTCGGCGTGCCGGTCACGCGCGAGCAGCGCGTTGCGACGATCGAGCAGGCGGCGCAGGCGGCGCGTGACATCGGCTATCCGGTCGCACTCAAGGCGCTCTCCGACGACATCCCGCACAAGACCGAGCTCGGCCTGGTGGCGCTCGGGCTGGCGAACGAGGATGAGCTCGCGCGCGCGTTCGGCCAGCTGCGCGGTCGGCTCGACCAGCTCAAGCCGCGTTCGTCGGAAGCTGCGCTGCTGGTGCAGGAGTTCGTCGCGGACGGGGTCGAGGTGTTCGCCGGCGTCGCGCGCGACCCCGATTTCGGCCTCTCGCTTGCCTTCGGCATGGGCGGGATCGCGGTCGATGCCACCCGCGACTTCGCGCTGCGCATGCTGCCGCTGCGCGCGGGCGACGCCGAGGCGATGATCGCGGAAACCCGCGGCGCGGCGGTGCTGGGCGCTGTGCGCGGCCGCCCAGCCGCCGATGTCGCAAGCCTCGCCGCCTGCCTCGAAGCACTCGCGCATTTCGCTCATCACAACGCCGACGCGATTGAGGAGATCGACCTCAATCCGATCAAGGCGCTGCCGGAAAAGCGTGGCTGCGTCGTCGTCGACGCGCTCATCGTTGCGCGCGTGCCGGAGCGAGGGTGACGCGTGGCCTATCTTCGCCTGCGCGAGCTGGTGAAATCGTACGACGGCAGGGGCAACGCCGTCGATCATGTCTCGATCGACGTGAAGCGCGGAGAATTCGTCACCTTCCTGGGCCCGAGCGGCTCCGGCAAAACAACGACGTTGCTGATGATCGCCGGGTTCGAGACGCCGACCAGCGGCGCCATCGAGCTCGACGGACACGATCTTGCCCTGCGCAAGCCGTATGAGCGCAACATCGGCATGGTGTTCCAGAACTACGCCCTGTTCCCGCACATGACGGCGGCGAAGAACGTGGTGTTTCCGCTCAAGATGCGCCATTTTCCCACCAAGGACATGCAAGCACGCGTCGCCCGCATGTTGGAGCTCGTGGGCTTGAGCCGCTTTGCCGACCGCTATCCGCGCGAGCTTTCCGGCGGCCAGCAGCAGCGCGTGGCGCTCGCGCGCGGCCTCGTGTTCGACCCCGACCTGCTGCTGCTCGACGAGCCGCTCGGGGCGCTGGACAAAAACCTGCGCCAGCAGATGCAGGTCGAGATCAAACGCATCCACCGCGAGCTCGGCATCACGATGATCTACGTCACCCATGACCAGAGCGAGGCGATGACCTTGTCGGACCGCCTGGCGGTGTTCCGCGACGGCCGGATCGAGCAGCTCGGCGCTCCGCTCGACGTCTACAACCGGCCGCTCAGCCGGTTCGTCGGCGAGTTCGTCGGCGACAGCAACTTCTTCGCCGGGCGCGCGGATCCCGCGCGCCCGCACTGGGTCGAGCTCGACGGCATTGGTCCGGTGCGGGTCGCCGGCGAAACGGCGGCGGCGGGAGCCAAGGTCGACGTCATGATCCGGCCCGAGCGCCTGCGGCTGCGTCGGACGGGCGAGAGCGCCGGGGCCGAGAACGCGCTCGACATGACGGTCGACGAGGTCATCCACTACGGCGATTGCGTCCTCATCATCGGCACGACCTATGGCCTGCCGCTGCGCGCACGCATCGTCGGCGCCGAAGCAAGCCTGCCCGCGCGCGGCGCCACCGTGCAACTCGCCTGGGCGCCGCAGGACGCGCACGTGCTTGCCCGCAAATCGGGCGCCTGATCGGACCTCCATCGACGAGAACTGCAACATGCTGATGACCGGCAAGGAATATCTCGAGAGCATCCGCGACGGCCGCCGGGTCTATGTCGGCGGCGAGCTGGTCGAGGACGTCACCTCCCATCCCGCGTTCCGCAACGCGGCGCGCTCGTTCGCCATGATCTACGAGCGCAAGCGCGCGCGCGAAAACCGCGAGGTGATGACCTTCGAGGAGGATGGCGACACGTTTTCGACCTATTTCCTGCTGCCGCGCACGCGCGCGGATCTTGCGCGCCGGTTCGAGACCCACCGGCGCATCGCGTCCTGGACGCACGGGCTCATCGGCCGCTCGCCCGACAATTTCCCGAGCTACGTCAGCGGCCTGGTGATGGACCCGGCGATGTTCGACCGCATTCGCCAGGGCTTCGGCGACAACATCCGCAACTACTACCGCCACATGCGCAAGAACGACGTGTTCGCCTCCCATACCGTGACCAACCCGCAGGGCTGGCGGGCGGCCAATCCGGCCGAGGGCGCGCAGCGCCCGCCCGCCACCTTGCGCGTGGTCGACGAGGACGACCGCGGAGTCACCGTCAACGGACTGAAGATGCTGGGCACCGCCTCCGTGTTCTGCCACGAGACCTGGTGCGGAAACCTGCAGCCGGTTGCGCCGGGACAGGAGAAGGAGTCAATCACCTGCGTGGTGCCGCTCAACGCGCCCGGCGTGAGCATCTGGTCGCGTAAGCCCTACGAGCGCTACGCCGTCAGCGAGTTCGACAATCCGCTCGCCGCGCGCTTCGACGAGACCGACGCTGCCGTGCTGTTCGAGAACGTAAAGGTGCCGTGGGAGCGCGTATTCTGCCATGACAATGTCGAGATGACGCGCGCGATCTACATGCGTACGCCGGGCCATGTCATGGCCAACCACCAGGCCAATGTGCGTTTCCTCGCCAAGCTCGACCTGATCGTCGGCATCGCCAGCAAGCTCGCCGAGATGAACAACGTCCAGAACGTTCCCGCGGTGCAGTTCACGCTCGGCCGGCTCGCCGCCATGCAGGCGACGCTCGAAGGCCTGATCATGGGCCAGATCAATTGCGGCGAGGCGCAGGCCGCCGGCTATCACACGGTCAATCGCCGCTACGTCTACGCGGCGCTGCATTGGTGCACCAACCATCATGCCGAGATCTGCGACACCGTGCGCGAGCTGATGGGCGCCGGCGTGTTCCAGATGCCCGCCGACGTGTCGGTGCTCGCCAACGACACGACGCGTGAGGCGTTCGAGACCTACTGGTCGGTCCCCGGCCAGTCGGCGAAGGAGCGCATGAAGCTCAGCAAGCTCGCGTGGGATTTGCTCGGATCCGATTTCGCCGGACGGCACATGCAGTACGAGAAGTTCTATGCCGGCCCCGGCTTCGTCATGAACAGCTACAGCCATGCCGCCGCGCCGTGGCAGGAGTGGCGCGGGCTGGTCGACGCGCTGTTGGCGAGCTACGACGCGCCGCGGGCCGCGTCGTCCTCGTAACGGGCGGCCAGTCCTCGACTGTCGTCTCCATATTGCAGAAGCGCGTGGTGGCACGATGGGTCCCCGCTTGCGCGGGGACGACCGCGATCGGGTGGCCGCGCGACTGTCACCCGCGCGCGGGCGCGTATTTGCCGCTGAGTTGCGGCGTCGTCACCTCCTTGGTGCCCTTGTTGGCGATCTCGAGCCGGGTCTCACGTCCCCAGGTGCGCTTGAGCTCGTCACGCACGTTGATGCGCAGCCGGCCGAGCCCCTCGGTCTCGAGCTCGACCACGTCGCCGTCCTGGAATGCGCTCAGGCCGCGGTGGTTGGTGCCGGTCGCCAGCACGTCGCCCGGCTCAAGGGTGTGAATGGAGCTCACCCACTCGATGCAGCGCGGGATCTTGTGGGCCATGTCGCTGGTGTTGAAATTCTGCTTGAGCGTGCCGTTGACCCATAGCCGCACCTGCAACCGATGCGGATCGGCGATCTCGTCGGCGGTGACGATGTAAGGACCCATCGGCGCGAAGGTGTCGCGCGACTTCATCTGGTAGAACACGTTGCCCGGCGGCGGCAGGCCGCGCGCGGAGCCGTCAATGAAGTTGACGTAGCCGAACACGCATCCCATGGCATCGGCGGCCTTGACGCTCTTCGCCCGCTTGCCGATGACCACCGCCACCTCGGCCTCGCCCTCGAAGATCGTCGCGGGCACGTCGGGCAGCATCATGGTATCGCCGGAGCCGATCACCGCGTTGGGCGACTTGTGGAAGGCGTTGATCGGGGCGGGCTCGCTGCGCGTGCCGTCCTCCATGTAGTTGACCGCCATGCAGTCGATGTTGACGGGCCTGGGCAGCGGCGGGCGGATCTTGACGTTTGCGAGCGGGATGGGCTTGCCTTGTCGCGCGGCCTCCTCGAGCCGCGGCCGGTATTCGGCAAAGCGCTCGATCAGCCCGTTGATCCGGTCGTGCGGGCCGGTGTGCGGAATGCCCGCGACCACGGGCGACACGTCGACCACGCCGTCGCCGGTGACCACGCCGAGCTTGTAGTCGTCGAAATACATCAGTTTCATTTTTCTCTCCGCAGCCGGTTTAATCCGCGATCACCGCGATAGCGTTGATCTCGATGAGGTAGTCGGGCGACGTCATTTTGCAGACCTCGACCATGGTCGAGGCCGGCGCTGGCGGCTTGAAATATTCGCGCCGCACTTTGTGGATGGCATCGAAGTGCTCCATGTTGCGCACGTAGACGTCGACCCGGCAGATGTCGTCGATGCCGCCGCCGGCCTGCTCGACCGCGGCCTTGAGATTCTCGCACACTTGCCGGGTCTGCGCCTCGATGTCGCCGACGCCGGCGATACTGCCGTCCGCACGCCGCGCCGTCATGCCGGAGATGAAGACGATCCGCCCGCGCGCCTCGACCATGGTGGCATGGGAAAAGTGTCCCGACGGCTGACGGATTTTCGACGAGGTGACCTGCTGCTTCGGCATGCTCTTGCTCCTGGGGTGATCCGTGACCGACGCAATGGGAAGTCCGATGCGCCGCACGCCCGTCCGCGCGCTCAAGCGCCAGGCGTTTTGATCTCGATGAGGACGTTGCGATACTGCCAATCACTGCAGTTGAGGAGCTCGTGCGGAATGCCGGGCTCGCGCCAGATTACCTCGCCCGGCTTTTCCTGCGTCGCCCGCACCCGCCCGTCGTCGAACGTCATCTCGTTCTTCCCCTCGGTCAGCGGCACGATCAGGTAGGGCAAGAGGTGCTGGTGCCAGGGTTGGCGCTGGCCGGGATCGAGCTTGACGCTCCACACCCGCACGAACTCGTTCTCGAACAGGATCTTGTCGCCGATCGGTCCGAGCTTGCGCGTGGTTGCAGTCGTCATGATCGATCTCCTATCGGCCGCTGCACGCCTCGGCGCGCCCGACCACCCTTTGATAGAGCTCTTCCGCATCGGCTCCGCCCATCGCGGCGATCGCGGCAATATGATCGTCCGGCCGCACCAGCACCAGCGTGTCGCGCGGGCATCCCACGAGCTGGCGCAAGCGGTCGCCGACGTCGAACAGCGATCGCTTGCGCAGGCCGCCGTCGAGCGGCGCGTCGCGGTGCGAGATTACGAAATGCCGCAGCCCGGGGCGGTCGGCGGGAACCGCGGGGCGCCGCCGCACGTCGGTGAAGTAGAGCGCGACGAAGCTGTCGTCGATGAGATCGTGCAGCCGCAGCGGGCGGCCCTCCGGCCCGTGCAGCAGCGCGTCGGGGATACGATCGCCGACGCGCAGCGGCGCGCGCTCGGTCTTGACCATCGACCAGTCGGCGGCGGCGTCGACCCCGAGCCGCACGCCCAGCATGGTTCGGGTAATGGCGTTGGCCCAGGCGGTGCCCGACATCGCCCTCACCGCGCCGGCCTCGCCGGCCATGTATTTGCGCGCGGCCTCCGCCATTTCGCCCGAGCCCTCGGCCGCCACCGGCCGCTGCTCGCGCGCATAGCCGTCGAGCAGCCCGTCGCCCGCCCAGCCGCGCGCCACCCACGCGAGCCGCCACGGCAGGCTGATGGCGTCGAGGATGCCGGTGTTGAGGCCGAGCGCCCACATCGGCGTGATCAGATGTGCGGCGTCGCCCATGAGAAAAATCCGATCGCGCCGCCACTCGCTCGCGACGCGATGGTGGATGCGGTAGACGATGGTGTTGAGGATTTCCATCTCGTCGACCGCGCCAATGAAGCGGACGACCTTTTCGCGAAATTCAGCATTCGTCGGCTCGGGCATGCCGGGCGCGAGCGGATGGAGAAACCGCCAGCAGTGCGGCTGGCGCACCAGGATCATCCATTCCTGCGGATCCGCGAAGTAGGCGAGGTAGGGATAGTCGCGCGGATTTCTTACGTCGAGATCGACCTTGACGTCGACCAGCAGGCAGCGCACGTCGGACGACTCGCCCTCCACCGCAACGCCAAGCTGCGCGCGCACGGTGCTGCGCCCACCGTCGCAGGCGAGCAGATAGGAGCCCTCGACCTCGCGCGGCCCGTCCGGCGTGTCGAAGCGCACGCTCACGCCGGCGCCGTGCTGGCGAAACGACGTCAGGCGATGCTGCAAATGCAGCGCTCCCGGCCTGCGCTGGTCGATGGCCGCGCGCAGGATCGGCTCGAGGTGATGCTGCGGCATGTTGATGACAAAGGGATAGCGGGTGTCGTCGCCGAGCAGCGCGGTCTGCACCGACGGCCGCGCCGTGTTGGTGGCGCGCTCGACGTCGCCGATTTCGTCGACGCGCAGCGCGCTCGCGAGCACCTGGTCGGCGACGCCGTAGCGGCGGAAGGCTTCGAGCGTGCGCGTCAGGATGGTGCCGGCCTTGGTGTCGCGCGAGAGCTCGGCATCGTCCTCGAACAGCAGGAAGGGCAGCCGGTAGAAGTCGAGGCCGAGCGCGGTGGTGAGGCCGACCGGGCCGGCACCGACGACGATGATCGGCTTCATCGCGCTGCTCATCGTTCGCTCGCCTGGCTCGCTTGCGCCGCATAGGCGAAATCCCGGCTGATGAGCGAGGCGGTCATCGTGGCCTGATCGGAGAGCAGGAACAGGAGTGGACCGACGACGTCCTCCGGCGCACCGACGCCGACCGAGGCGCGCCAGCGGGCATCGTCGGCGCCGGCATTGGCGGCGCGATACTGCGGCGTGTCGATCACGCCGGGCGCGATCAGGTTGAAGCGCACGCGGTGCCGCGCGACCTCCTTGGCCGCACTCTTGGCGAAGGCGATCAGTGCCGCCTTGCTCGCGGCATAGGCGCCCGCGCCGGGCCAGCCCTGGTGCGCGAGCCCCGATGTGAATGCGACGATCGCTCCCGACCGGCGCGCGATCATGCCCGAGATCACGGCCTGGTAGCACCAGACCACGCCGTCGAGATTGGTCCTCAGCACGCGCTCCCATTGCCCCGGTGCCATGTCATGCGCGGGCGCGCGCGGCTGCACCGCCGCCGCGCAGACCAGGCCATCGATCCTGCCAAACTCGCGCTCGACCTCGCCGAGCGCCGCGAACACCTCGGCGCGCTCGGCGACGTCGAGATGCCGCGTCGAGATGCCGGCAGTATCGGAGAGCGCGGCCATCGCCGCGTCGTCGATGTCGCAGACGACGACGTGCGCGCCGGCCCGCGCGGCGGCGCGCGCGAGCGCGCGGCCGATGCCATTGGCGCCGCCGGTCACCACGATCACGTCTCCTTCCGCCTCGAAGTGCGCACGCATGATCAGCGCCTCGCCGCCGGCTGTGCGCGCGCGACGTCCGTCGCCGCGAGAAGCGCGGATCGGAAATCCGTAAGCCCGACGCGCGCGGCGGTATCGACCAGGCTTCGCACCGTCGCCGCGTCGAGCCGGCAGACGCCTTCGCTCGCCTTCCGCGTCGCCCACACGAGCTCGCCCGGGGCGTAGATCCGATCCACGCCCGGGCCGCGTTTCGATCCGCTCACCCGCGCGGCGCGCTCGCGCACGCGCTCGGCAAATCCGGCCGCGCCAGTGAAGTGGCCGACATGGATCGCCAGGAAGAAATGCGCGCAGCGATAGGGCTCGCCGGGATCGCCATAGAGCGGCCGGACCTCGTCGCCCACCGCCCCGTCGGAGAGGCCGCCGCACAACAAGTCGATGACGAAAGCCAGCCCGAACCCTTTCGGACCGGCAGCCGGCAACAGCATGCCCTTGATCGCAGCGGCAGGGTCCGTGGTGGCGCGGCCATCGGCATCGATCGCCCAATCCTCGGGGATCCGCTGCCCGGCCGCGGCGGCGAGGCGGATTTTGCCCATCGCGGTCGCGCTCAAAGCCATGTCGGCCTCCACCGGGAACTCCCCGGCCGAGGGCAGCGCGACGGCGATGGGATTGTTGCCGACCATGGCCTCGGCGCCGCCCGGCGCCGGCATCAGCGGACGCGTGCTTGAGAGCACGATGCCCACGCAATCTTGCGCCGCCATCATGCGCGCGTAGCGCCCGGCGGTGCCGAAATGAAAGCCGTTGCGCACGGCGACCGCCGCAAGCCCGAGTTCGCGCGCACGCGCGACCGCGAGCGCGACCGCCTGGCGCGCGGTCAACTGCCCGAGCGCGTTGCCGGCATCGATGACGATCGCAGTGCCGCGGTCGCTGACCACCTCGCCGGCGCTGCGCCGCGACACCGAGCCGGCGCGGATGCGATCCACGTACATGGGCATAAGCATCACCCCGTGCGACGCCAGGCCCTCGAGATCCGCGGCGACCAGATCCGCCGCCACCACCTGCGCGTCGGCGACAGCAATGCCGACGGCCGCGAAGATTTGAGCGACCGCCGAGGTCAAGCGTGACGCATCGATCGCAACGGCCTCGCTCGCGCTCGCCCGCGCCGGCATCAGCGGGCGTCCTCGTCGTTGGAGTACCAAGGCGGACGCTGCGGATAATGCGGGCCGTCGTAGATTTCTAGCACCACCGTCTCCTCATGCGCCAAGGTCGGCCCGTGCACGTTGCCCTTGGGGTTCCAGTAGAACGATCCCGACGTCAGGGTCACGCCAGTCTTGGTGTATTCGTACTTGCCCTTGAGACAGAACATGAACTGGTTCGACGCGTGCAGGTGCGGCTGCGGAATGCTCGCGCCCTTGTCGAACTTGATCAGCGCGATCGACGCGCCGCCCTGCTCGTCGCGCCACAGCATCTTCTCCGACACGCCCGGCAGCGATTTCGTTCGCCACGGGATGTCCTCGCTCTGCAGCAGCACCTCGTCGAGGCTCGGCATGCCGGCTGGCATCGGCGGCGGGGCCATCTTGTGCTCGGTCATTGCGATCTCCGTTGTCGTTATCTGCAATCGATCTTTCGTCCGCGCGGCTTTCACCGCGCCGGCGGCGGGCCGTGGCGGCGAGTCGCGCTCTGGATCTGCAGCAATCGGTGCTTGAGGCTCTCGATATGCTCGCGCATGGCGGCGGCGGCGCGCTCGCCGTCGCGCCGGGCGACCGCCTCCGCGATCGCGGCGTGCTGACGGGTGGTGGCCGGCACGTCCATGGTCTGCCACAGGTGCAAATACCAATAGCGTATCGAGCGCTCGTGCAGCTGTTGGGCGAAATCGCGCAGCACCGAATTGCCGGAGGTCTGCGCGAGCTTGCGGTGGAAGGCGCGGTCGCAGGCGATGAACTCGTCGATGCCCGGCCCGTCCTTGAGATGTCTGGTGGCATTGGCGAGCGCCAGCAGCTCCTTGCCGTCATCGCCGCAGGCGCGATCCGCCGCCGCCCTGGCGAGCTCGGCCTCGACCGCCGCGCGCGATTCGAGGATCTTGATGATCTCGGAGATGCTGTCGGGCAGGACCACGACGCCCTTGCGCGGCATGATCTCGACCAGGCCCTCGAGCGCGAGCCGCTGGAGCGCCTGATGCACGGGCGTCCGGCCGACCTGCAGCAGCGCGGAGATGGCGGCCTCGTTGAGATACTGGCCGGGCAGGAAGTAGAGCGTGATGATCTTCTCCTTGATCTCTTCATAGGCCCTGGCGACCAGCGAGCCGGGCTTGGCGAGCGAGCCGCGCGCGACGCCTTTTCCGGCTGCGGTCTCTGCCCTGCCCGCATCGGCGCGCGCCGTCATGATCTTCACCGCGGTCGCCGTGTCACGTTGTCGTGCGTTTCTGGTCATACCATTCTGCAAACGCGCCTTGGCGCTTTGCTCCTCACTGTGGCGCCGGCGCCGGCGGCAGCCACGACCACATCATGCGTTCGCCCATGCCGACCAGCGCGTAGACGAAGATCCCGAGCACCGAGAGCGCAAACAGCGCGGCGAACGCGAGTGGCGTATCGAGTTGGGAGGTGGCGCTCTGCAGCAGGTAGCCCAATCCCTCGCTCGACCCGATGAACTCTCCGATCACCGCGCCGATCACCGCGAGCGTGATCGCGACCTTGGCGCCGGTCACCACGAACGGCAACGCCGCCGGCAGCTGGACCTTGAGGAAGATCTGCCGCGGCGAGGCGTTCAGGCTGTGCGCGAGCTCGAGCAACTCCTTCGGGGTGGCGCGCAGCCCGGCTGCGGTGTCGACGATGATGGGAAAGAACGCGACCAGCCAGACGATCGCCAGCTTCGATTCCAGTCCGGTCCCCAGCCACACCAGGATCATCGGCGCGAGCGCAACCTTGGGCACCGACTGCAGCGCGATCAGCAGCGGATAGAACATGAGGTTCAACGGGCGCGAATTCGCCACCGCGACCGCGAGCGGCAAGCCGACCAAGAGCGCGAGCAGGAATCCGTAAAGCGTCTCCTTCAGCGTGACCCAGCCCTCGCTCAGCAGCAGGTCGCGGCGCACGATCAGCGCGCGCAACACCTTGTCCGGCGACGGCAGCACCACGGTCGGAATGTCGAGCAGCCAGCAGCCGAGCACCCAGGCCGCGATGATCAGCACGACGCCGGCGAGCGGGTAGAACAGCTGCGACACGACACGCGATTTCATGACGACGACGCCTCCTCCTCGGCGGGGGCGACCACGCCGAGCGCCTCGCTCGCGATACGCTCGGCCGTGGTGAACGCGCTCGTGAAGCGCAGCTTCTGGCTGCGCGGGTAGGACAGCAGGATCGCGATCTCCTTCACCACGCGCCCCGGGCGCTTGCTGAAGACGATGACCTTGTCGGAGAGATAGACGGCTTCGGAAATCGAGTGGGTCACGAACAGCACCGACGCCCTGGTCTCGCGCCGGATGCGCAGCAGCAGATCGTTCATGTCCATGCGGGTGAGCTCGTCGAGCGCGCCGAACGGCTCGTCCATCAGCAGGAGCCTGGGCCGGTGCACCAGCGCGCGACAGAGCGCGACGCGCTGCTGCATGCCGCCGGAGAGCTGATGCGGGCGCGCGGACAGAAAGCCCGCGAGCCCGACGAGCTCGAGCAGCTCGTGCGCGTGGCGGCGCGCGGCGGCGTCGTTCTTGCCGAGGATCTCCATGGGAAACAGCACGTTGTCGAGGACGTTGCGCCACGGCATCAGGCTCGGCGCCTGGAACACGAAGCCGTAGTCGCCCATCGGCCGGGTGACCTCGCGCCCGCCGATCGCCACCGAGCCGGCCGACTTCGCGATCAGCCCGCCGACGATGCGCAGCAGCGTGGTCTTGCCGCATCCGCTCGGGCCCAGCAGCGCCACCAGCTCGCCCTCGTCGAACTGGAAGCTCGCGTCCTCGAGCGCGACCACGGGCTCGAGTGCAGTCGAGCCAAGCTCCTCGACCTGGAACACCTTGCGCACGTTGCTGATCACCCCGAACGCCATGCGCCGTCCGTCCGCCGCCGCAACGCGGGTTGCCGCGCGCCGCAGCGCCCTGCCCCGCTGCCGCTGACTTGAGTATCACGTGAAATATCTTATGATATTTCCTGCGTCAAATCGCGCTGTGACCGCCGCCCGCGGTTACGTAAGCTCACGCCGACGGGGCTGTACGCCATCACGGAGATGCCAATGTTTCGACCACTGATCGCGGGCGCGAGCGCGCTTGCCGCAATCGCCAGCCTGCTCGTCTCCCCGCCCGCGCTGGCGCAGGAGCGCGATCTCAAGTTCGTGCTCGATTTCATCAGCCTGGGCCGCCACGCGCCCTGGTACGTGGCGCTCGGCAAGGGCTATTTCAAAGACGAAGGCCTCAACGTCACGATCATGCCCTCGAAGGGCACGGCGGATGCGATCCGCACGGTCGCCACCGGCGGCGCCGAGCTCGGCTTCATCGACATTCCGAGCCTGGTCGCCTCCGGCAGCGCCGGCGCCACCGTCAAGATCGTCGCCGTCAACTACCAGAAGCCGCCGTACTGCATCTTCTCGCTCAATCCCGGCGCCAACGTCACCGAGCCCAAGCAGATGGCGGGACTCGAGCTCGGCTCGAGCACGGCCTCGTTCGTGCCGAAGATCTGGCAGGCGTTCATGGAAATGAACAAGGTCGACAGCAAAACGCTGAAAGTCGTCAACATCGACGCCGCCTCGCGCGTGCCCATGCTCGCCGCCGGCAAGGTGCAGTCGATCGATCAGTTCCTCATGAGCGAGCCGGCCATCCGCCGCGCGGTGACCACTGCCAAGCCGGTGTGCCTGTTCGCCGGCGACTATGGGCTCGACATCTACGGCAACTCCATCGGCGTCTCCGAGGACTTCCTCAACAAGAACCCGGACGTGGTGAAGAAATTCGTGCGCGCCGCGCTCATGGGCTGGAAGGACGCGCTCGCCGACCCCGAAGAAGCGGCGCGCATCGAGATCCAATATGTGAAGGCGCTCGATCCGCAGATCGTGGTCGAGGAGATCCAGATCCTCAAGCGCATCGCCGTGACGCCCGATGTGCAGAATTATGGGTTCGGCTATTTCACCCCGGAGCGCATGAAAAACACGGTCGATTTCATCAACAAGAACATCGAGGTGCCGGGCGAGAAGCTCAGCCCCGAGCAGATCTACCGCGTGGGCTATCTGCCGTCCGACCCGATCAAGCCGTGAGGAGCCGGCATCTCTAGTTTCGTGTCTCACCCGGAGGGTGCACTCCAATGTCCATTCCCTGTAAACAACAGGAAAAATACAGGGACGCGGCGTGGAGTGCACCCTCCGGGTGAGACACGAAACTAGAGACTCATTGCAGTTACTGTTGCTTGCGCGCCCTGTGGATAAGCTGTGGGCGAGCGGAGGTTGGCTTCGAACTCGGCGGGCGACTGATACGCCAGCGCCGAATGGAGCCGTTGGCGATTGTAGACGTTCTCGATGAAGGCGCCGATCGCCG
>DATBKV010000056.1:0-2238 GCA_036555745.1 Xanthobacteraceae bacterium
TGTTACCCGCTCGCCTTCGCCCAGAAGTCGGGACGCAGCGCCTTCTTCCAGTCCGGGATGGCGGAGATCTTTTTCTCGCGCAGCAGCACCTCGGCATCCTTCTGCAGTCCCGGCACGAGGTCGGGGGGAAAGCCGGGCGCCACCTCGACGCGCGCCAACGCCTTGGCGAAGGTGTCGCGCGACATGTTATAGCCCTTCGAGGTGAAGAACGCGTAGATCATGTCGGCCACCTTCCCGGGATTGTCCTTGAAGTCATGCGCCGCGTCCTTCCAGGCCTTGAGGTAGGCGACGACCGTGTCCGGGCTCTTGTCGACGAAATCGGGAGTGGCCGCCATGAACACCGGCATCTTGTCGACGCCGGAGAAGTCCATGATCGAGGTGCCGATGCCCTCGGCGACTGCGAGCGCGTTGTAGGGCTCGACGTTGACCATGGCGTCCACGGTCTTCGCCGCCATGGCGGCGACCATGTTGTTGACGTCCATCCGCACTTCCTGGAAGTCCCCTTTCTTGAGGCCGGCATTGGCCGCGATGGTATCGACGAAGATATTGCCGACGGAGGAGCCGGTCTGGTTGGCCACTTTGCGCCCGCGGAGCTCTTCCACCTTGCTGATGTTGAGGTCCTTGCGCGTGACGATCTGCGCGGTCTTGCCGACATATTCGATCTGCGCGATCGCAACTAGCCCGCCCTTGTCGTGGCCGATGACGAAGGACGGCCCGGCATAGGTGCCGAGATCGACTTGGCGCGCCACCATCTGCTGCATGGTGAGATTGCCGGAGGGCACCGCGAACTCCTCGAATTTGATCCCGTGCTTTTCGAGCAGGCCCGACTTCAGCAGATAGTAGGTGGGCATGCCCCAGATGTTGGTCTGGTAGCCCTGTCGCACGCTGTCGAGCGCGAAACCCGGGCGCGGGGCGCCCGCAAGCCCCGCCGCCAGCGCGCCGACGCCGGCCGCGAGGGATTGGCGCCGCGTGATCGCAAGGGTCGTCATAGTTCTGTCCTCCCTGTCCGCTCTCGGTTTGGGTGTCCGCGTCGGAGACGAAGCCAGGCGTCGCACCGCTGAGGCCGGACCGCGTGGTCCGGGACATACATGCTTATTGCTCCTGTTGCAGTCCGAACTCGCGGATGCTCGCCGACACGTCTTCCAACGTCTGCGTGATCACTTGCTGCAGCTGCTGCGGCGTCGAGGACACCGCGATCGACCCCGCCTTCTCGATGATCGCATGGTAATCCGGCGTGTCCACGATGCTCGCGATATGGCGGTTGAGCAGATCAATGATCGGCTGTGGCGTGCCGGCGCCGGCGCAGACGCCGAGCCAGCCGAAGCGCACGAAGTCGACCCCCTTCTCCTGCAAGGTCGGGATCTCGCCTAGATTCTTCAGCCGCTCGGGCGCGGACACCGCCAGGATCTTGAGCTGCTTGGCGGCGTATTGCGGGGCGATCGCCAGCGTGGGCGAGACATAGAACTGGATGCGGCCGGCGACCAGCTCCTGCACGACCTGCGCGCCGCCGCGGAACGGAACGCGGTTCATGCTGATGCCGGTGAGCTTCTCCAGCTGCCGCGCCAGGATCTCCTGCGCCGAGCCGGCGCCGACGGTGGCGTAGCTCACCTCCTGGGGATGCGCCTTGGCATAGGACACGAACGATTCGAAGTCCGCGGCCGGCACGCCATTCGAGAGCGCCAGCCCATAATAGTATTTCGCGATCAGCGAGATCGGCGCGATATCGGCGAGCTTGAACTGCACGTTCTTGTAGACGGCGGTGTTGATCGCCTCGAAATGGGTGCAGAGCAGAAGGTTGTAGCCGTCGCGCGGCTGCGACAGCACGTCCCGCGCAGCGATCATCCCTGCGGCAGCCGGCTTGTTCTCCACCACCACCCGCTGGCCGAGCGCTGCGGTCAGCTTGTCGGCGATGAAGCGCGCCGGAATGTCGGTAGGCCCGCCGGCGCCGAAGCCAACCACCAGCCGGATCGGACGCGCGGGGTATGGCTCCTCCGCATTCGCAGCGCCGGCCAGCCCGAGGGCGAGCAGCGCGAGCGCGCAGGGGAGCTTGCTCGTCATTTGAGACATCGCGGCGGTCATCACAAATCCTGCCTCTCAAGAGTGGTCCACCGGTAGCGCCCGGGCCATGGTCATTGCCTGGTCGTGTCCTGGCCGAGATGGCGCAGCAGCGATCTCTGGTATTCCAGAAACTCGACGCTGAGCGGATCGCGCGGCCGCTGCAAGGGAATCGATACCTCG
>DATBKV010000057.1:0-33513 GCA_036555745.1 Xanthobacteraceae bacterium
GCGCCCGGCCGGCGGCGGGTGCCCTCGGGAAAGATGATGATCTGACGATGGCGCGCGAGCTCACGCCGCGCGCGCGCATTCATGTCGGCGAGCGCCTGCGAGCGCTTGCCGCGATCGATCGGGATCATGCCGGCCTTGCAGGCATACCAGCCGAAGAACGGAATCCACATCAGCTCCCGCTTCATGATGTAGGCCGGATCCGGCAGGATCAGCAGCAGCGCGAAAGTTTCCCATAACGACTGGTGCTTGGAAGCGACCAGCAGCGGTCCGGGTGGAATCTTCGCCAGCCCACGGAACTCCACCTTGATGCCGCAGACGACACGCAGCAGCCAGAGATTGGTGCGCGCCCAGAACCTGGCAACCGCCAGAATGGCCCGGCGCGGCATCACCAGCGTCGGCAGTGCCGCGATGATCTGTACGACCAGATTGAGATAGAACAGGAAGTTGAAAACGATGGAGCGGACGACGAGCACGGATGGACCTTTCAGCCCCTCGGCCTAGCTCGCGGCGTTCGCGGTGCGCGCGGGATGGAGTCCTACGTAGATGCGAAGCTTGGCGAATACGTATTTCACGTATTCGGTAATCATCAGCCTGGCACTCGTTCCGCCCACCCACCATGGCTCGGCGCGCTGGCGTTGCGTCACCACCGGGAACGGCACCAGCGCGACCTTGGGAAGCTGGTGCGCGATCTCGGCGAGTGCGCGCGGCATGTGATAGTTCGACGTCACCACGATCAACGAGCGGAAGCCGCGGCTTTCAGCCCAGCGCCTGGTTTCGATCGCATTGCCCAGCGTATTGAGGGAACGGTCGAAGTCGACGCAGCAGCGCACCCAGCGCGCGAACTCCGGATTGAGCCGCGAGATTGCGTTGGAATCGGTGGCGCGATAGGCGCCGCTGATGAGCAGCCGTTTGCCTCGGCCCGAGGCCAGCAACTCGATCGCATCCGCGATCCGTGAGGCACCGCCGGTGAGCGCGACGATGCCGTCGGCGTCGCGATCCAGCGTGACTTCCTCGGCCGGGACGCGCAAGACGAACCAGATGAAGCCAATCCCCAGCAGCAGGACTGCAATCAAGCAGACGGCCAGGCTCGACCACACGAAGCGACGCAGCATAAGCCCCGACGGACGGCGCGGGGACGGCTCCATCGAACGCGGCATCTCGGCGGCACCGCCGCCGGTGTTGGACCCGACCGTTGGCATCTCTTGTCACCTATTGACAATGATAGCGCAAAATCCGGCGCCCCGGTGGCAATACCGCCATGGCACATTGCTTAATGAATCGTTGCGATCGTGCGATGCACCGTCTGTCGGGAGGTGGCGGTGGTAATGAAGGCGATCAGGCCGACCTGCGCAAGCATCGCCAGGTAGCCGAGCAGCCCGATCGACGCGCTGCCAAACAGAGCCGCAAACTGGTCCTCGCCTGCACCGAGGAAGCGACGGCCTGCAAGCTCGGCCAGCACGAACAGTGCAATCGCGGCAGCGCCGCCGATCAAGCCGCCCTGCAGCCCCAATCGCAGGAAATGCCGCTGGAAGTGCCGGGCGATGAAACTGTCCCTTGCTCCGATGAGATGCAGCACCTCGATCACTGGACGATTGGTTGCAATCGCCGCGCGCGTGGCGAACGTGACCGAGAGCACGGTCGCCACGAGCACCAGCAGGAGCAGACCCAGACCGACGGCGAGGACGGCGCCGGACATCGCACGCATGCGGCCGACGAAAGCGCGGTGGTCGTCGAGAGAGGCGCCGGCGATCTGCTCGCCGAGCGCGCGCCGTAGGGGGGCGAGATCGGACGCTGCGCCGGGAGCGATCCGAACGATGACGATACGCGGCACCGGCAGGTCGTCGATTTGAAATCCGGTTCCCAGCCACGGCTCCAGCAGGCGCGTGGTTTCGGCGCGAGAATAGGGTCGCACCTCCACCACGCCGGGATAGGCGCGGGCGATGGCGGCGGCCTTGCCCACGTCCTCCTCGATGTCGCGGTTGGCCGCGGGGCGAACCTGAATGGTGACCTCACGCGCCACCTCCGATTGCCACTCGCTCGCGGCGGCACGCAGCAGCATCACCCCGCCGGTCGTTAGCGCGGCCAGAAAGGTCATGATGGCGACCACCGCCATGAGCGCGCGACCCGAGATCGTCGCCTGCGGCACGATCGGACTCTCGAAACGTGGCAGCAGCTCCGATGCGCTCGCGGATGGCGGGGCGGAACTGCGCGGCTGCAGCCGCGGCATGCTGGCATCAGTCGTAGACATGCAAACGGCCCTCGTGCAGCACGAGCCGGCGCGCATCGAACTGATTCATCAGCGCGATATCGTGAGTAGCGACAATCACCGAGGTCCCGGATTTGTGCAGCTCGACGAACAGGCGCAGCAGGCGACGTGCCAGACTGGGATCCACGTTGCCGGTCGGCTCGTCCGCGAGCAGCAGCTGGGGGCGCGCGATCACGGCACGCGCGATCGCCGTGCGTTGCTTCTCTCCGCCGGAAAGCACCGGCGGCAGCGCCGACATGCGGTCGCCAAGGCCTACCCAGTTCAGGAGCTCCACCACCTCCTCGCGATACTCCTGCTCGGGCTGCCCGATCACCCGCAGCGGCAGCGCGACATTCTCATAGGTCGTCATGTGGTCGAGCAGCCGGAAATCCTGGAACACGATCCCGATGCGTCGCCGCAGCGTCGACAGCGCGTCGTTGTCGAGCGTGGCAACATCGTGGCCGAACAAGGTGATGAGCCCGCGCGTGGGTCGCAGCGAGAGGAACAGAAGCCGCAAGAGCGAGGTCTTGCCGGCTCCCGAGGGGCCGGTGAGGAACTGGAAGGAGTGCGGATCGACGCGGAAGGTGAGGTCGCGCAGGACCTCGGGACCGAGGCCATAGCGCAGCCCGACATGCTCGAACCGGACCACCGTGCCCGTCCCCTTGCACGCGCTTTTCATCGCGGGCGGCATCCGCGCGCCGCGACCTCGCCTTATAGCAGCGCGAGCGCCGTTCTGCTTGCTCCGGTGCCGGCCCGCAGCCGCTGCCCGTCCCCGCCATTCCCGCTGGCCTGCGCGGGCGCCTCAGCAGGATGGACACGAGATCATCCTCGCTGCATTGGCTATGGCGATCCGCGCGCGCACAGGGTTGCGACGCCCCTGCTCCACGGCGCCATCGCCAAGCCATCTGCGCTCGGCGCCACGCGGCGCCCCGTGAGCTACGCACTGGGCGCGCCGCGTCCCTGGACCAGTTGAGCTCCCGAGCCGCGGCCGTCCCCCCGTCCAGCTCCCTGGTGGCGCCTCTAGAAATCCTGCAGCAGGCGTTCGATGTAGTCGAGCTCGAGCTGCGGGCGAAAGCTCTCGCCAAAACGGCGGCGCAGCTCTTCGAGGATCCGGCGCGCGCGCTGCACGTCAATCTGGCCCGGTACCTTGACCGTGCTGTCGTCGCCGTAGTCGCGCCCGCGCAAGGGCCGGCCGAGCGGGTCGGTCTCCTGTTGGGCGCGCGGTCGCCCGAGCCTGCCGGGTTGACCATTGCCGCCCGGCCCCATCATCCCCTGCTGCTGCATCGACTGCGCGAGGTTCTGTGCGCCGCGGCGCAGCGCCTCGAGCGCGCGGCCTTGCGAATCCACCGCGCCGTCGGCGTTGCCCTCGCCGAGCTGGCCTTCGGCATCGCCCATGGCCTCGCCGGCGCGGCCGAGCTGCTCCATCTCGCCCTGCCCTTGCGGACCTTGCCCGAGTCCCTTCTTGCGCAGCTCCTCCATCAGCTTCCCGAGCTGCTCGCGCAGGGCCTTCTGGCTCTCGCGCAAGTCGCCCATCTGGTCGCCCTGCTGGCCCTGCTGGCCTTGTTGGCCCTGCTGGCCGCGCTGGCGCTGGCGATCGCGGCGCTGGTCCTGGCCCTGCTGGAACGTGCGGTCGCGCAACTGCTGCTGCTTGCGGACCATGTCGCCGAGCTCGTCCAGCGCGGAGCTCATGTCATCGTCGCTGTCGCCCTCCATCTGCTGGCCGGGACGGGCCATCTGCAGATTTTCCAGCATCTGCTGCAGATCCTGCAGCATCCGGCGCGCGGCATCCTTGGCGCCGGAACGCGCCATTTGCTCGAGCCGGTCGATCATGTTGCGCAGGTCCTGCGGGCGCAGCTGGCGCACATTCGGATCGAGCGGTCTCGCAAGCTGCTGCGGGTTTTTGCGCATCTGCTCGGCCAGCGCCTGGAGGAACTTGTCGAGCGCAGCCCGCAGCTGGTCGGTGAGCCGCTTGATCTCCTCGTCGCTGGCGCCGCGCTCGAGCGCTTGGCGCAACTCCTCCTCCGCCGCACGCAACGACTGCTCGGCGTCGGAAACGCTGCCGTCCTCGAGATGCACCGCCATGTCCCACATGCGCCCGACCACGTCGCGCAATTGGTCGTCGGTTTTGGCGCGCGCCAAGTGCCAGAAGATCGCGCGCAAGCCGAGATAGACGCTGGTCTCCATCCTGAAATGCTCGGGCGCCAAAGTGAGCGCATCGAGCGCGGTGAGCACACTCGCTTGGGCGTCGGCGTCGAGCGCGAGAATCCTGCGCTGCTCGATGAGCGCGCGCGCGATCGGCTTCGAGAACGGCCGCTCCGGCAGGCGGAATTCGAACGCCGGGCTCTGTCCTTCATTGCCGGCCTCATCGCGCGCGCTCAGAACCATCGTCACGTCGACGCCGGCCCAGGGATGCTCGGTCAAATCCTTGGTGGTCTGCCCAACGCCGTTCTTGGTGCGCGCCTGCGGCAGCCCCAGCGCGAAATCGGGCGCCTCGTAGAGCGGGCGCGGGGAATTGCCGTTGGTGCCGGGAACGTTCAAGAGCTTGAACAGCGCGCGGGCGCCCACCACTCCGTAGTCGTCTTCCATTTTGTAGGAGAGCGCCAGGGAACCGCGCGCCTGGCCCTCCGGATCCTTGGCGAGCGCAATCGTCGGCGGCTTGTCCGGGATCGCGGTGAACTGCCAGGTCACATCGCTGGCGGCAGCGCCGCGCAACGTGGCCGTTCCCGCGTCGTTGATGACGAAGCGACGCTCCTCGCTGCCGTGGGCGCTGGTGCCGGAGCCGCCCGAGGACGGCTCGGCAAGCCCGCCGCTCGTCACCACGTCCAGGTGAATGCCGCTGGCGCGGATGACGAGCGTGCTCCCCGCCGGCACCGACAGCGCGCTGGCGGTCTGCACCGGCTCGCCCGGCCGCAGACCATGCAGCATCACCGGCGGCCTGCCGGTATAGGTGGGCGGGCTCACCCAGGCATCGATGCGGAAATTGGCCGGCACAATCACGCCCTGCCAATCGAAGGCGGCCGCGACGCGCTTCATTCGCTCGCTGCCGGCGGCGAAGAACGTGGCGACGAAAAGCACCGCCACCAGCGCGCGCAACGCGAGCGGATCGCGCAATGCAAGCCGCGGCGCCGGTGCCCCGGCCCTGAGCGACTTGACCCCGCGCAACGCGCGCTCGATATGCGCGCGCCAGAGCGCGAGCGAATAGGAATCCTCGCCGGGTGTTGCGATCTCGTCCGCCATTGCCGTCGCTGGCCGATGCGGCAGGCCGGAATTGCGATCGAGCCGCCGCAGCCCCTCGGTCCGGCTCGGAAGCCGCAGCATGAGCAACGGCGCGAACGCCGCAGCCGCGAGCAGGAAGAACGCGCCAAGACCGATCGCCCGTCCGATCGGAGGCAGCCATAGCCAGAGTCCCAGCCAGGAGACCGCCAGGAACAGAGCGAGCACGGTTGCGACCGACGCCAACGACGGCCACAGCCGCTCCCACAAGATGATCCACCGCGCGCGGCGCAGCGCACGCGCCAGCGTGTCATCGCCCGCGTGCCGCTCCGGGAGTGCCTGCTCCGAGGTCGCGCCGTCCGGGGACCGATTGGTCAAGTACGTCTCCAACAACGAGAATCTGTCCAAGATCAATCTAACACGCAACTCACGTGTCGCCAGCGGACAAAAGTAAGGACACCTCTGATCAAAACGACGGCGCCGAAAGATGGTTCGATATGTCGATGCTCATAGCCATGGCGGCAACCGGTCGAGCGCAATCAGCTCCGAAACCTCCAGGCGCGGCCGCACCAGCGCCCATTCACCTTCCCGAACAAGCACTTCCGGCACCAGTGGCCGGGTATTGTAGGTCCCGGCCTGGACTGCGCCATAGGCGCCCGCCGTCATGACCGCGAGCAGATCACCCGGCTGGGGCGAAACCATGTCCCGGTCGAGCGCCAGGAAGTCGCCGGATTCGCATACCGGCCCGGCCACATCGGCAATCACCCGCGATGCTCCCACCGGGGGCTCGAGCACCGGACGGATATCGTGATGCGCGTCGTAAAGCGTCGGCCGGATGAGATCGTTCATCCCGGCATCGACGATGACGAACGACTTGCTCTGGCCGCGCTTGAGATAGAGCACGCGCGTCACCAGAATACCGGCGTTACCGACGATCAGGCGACCCGGCTCGAAGATGAGCGTGCAATCGAGATCGCGGGTCGCACGCTTGACCATGGCGGCGTAGGCCTCGGGATGCGGCGGCGGTTCGTTGTCCTCGCGATAGGGGATGCCGAGGCCGCCGCCGAGGTCGACATGGCTGATGACATGGCCATCGGCGCGCAACAGCTTCACGAAGTCGGACAGCAGTGCGAAGGCGTCGTCGAACGGCTCGAGTGCGGTGATCTGACTGCCGATATGCATGTCGACGCCGACCACCTCGAGGGCGGGAAGCTTGGCCGCGCGCGCATAGACCGTACGCGCGCGGCTGATCGGAATCCCGAACTTGTTCTCGGCCTTGCCGGTTGCGATCTTGGCGTGGGTCTTGGCATCGACATCCGGGTTGACGCGAACCGAGACGCGGGCGCTGCGGCCTTTGCCCGCCGCGATCGAGGACAACAGGTCGAGCTCGGCCTCGGATTCCACGTTGACGCAGAGGATGTCTTCATCGACCGCAAGCGCGAGCTCGGCCGCCGTCTTGCCGATGCCCGAGAACATGATCTTGTGCGGCGGAATGCCGGCGGCGCGGGCGCGCTTGAGCTCGCCCCCCGAGACCACGTCGGCGCCGGCGCCCAGATCGGCGAGCGTCTTGATCACCGCCTGATTGGAATTGGCCTTCATCGCGAAGCAGACGAGCGCCCTCACGTCGGCAAAGGCGCCGGCAAACACCTCGTAGTGACGGGTGAGCGTGGCGGTCGAGTAGCAATAGAAGGGGGTGCCGACTGCCTGCGCGAGTTCGACGAGATTGACCGCCTCGGCGTGCAACACGCCGTTGCGATAGACGAAATGATGCATCAGGCGCGTTTCAGTCGATGAGCCAATCGATCGGCGTATGCTTCGGCAGCGGCGGCGGCTCCGTCGGCGCCGGCGGCTGCCCGTTGGGGCCGCCCGGCGGCACAGTGCCCGGCTGCGCGCCATTGTTCGGGATCGCCGCGGCAGCCGAGGGCGGCAGGTCCAGCCCACCCTTGCGGCCGCAGCCGGCAAGGCCGAGCGCGGCGACGAGCGCCCCGATCAGCGCGATCCGAGGGAGGCGCGGGTGGAACGATGAGCGCAAGCGGAAGCTCCTCAATCGATGCCAGCATAGCAGATCAGGCGTAAGCGGCGACAGCATGGCGAAGTCGCCCGCCGGTGGGCCTGGATATCGACGTCAGCCCAGGGCCTTCAGCCACCTGTTCGCTTGCCGGCGCACGTTGTCCGGCGCGGCTCCGCCATAGCTTGTGCGGCTGTTGACTGAATTGTCGACCGAAAGCACCGTCCGGACCTCCGCGGTGATGCGCTGGTCGACCGCCTGCATGGCGGCAAGCTCCAATTCATCCAGCGGGACATTTTGCGCCGCCGCCGCCGCCACGATACGCCCCGTAACGTGATGCGCCTCGCGGAACGGCATGTTCAGGGTTCGCACCAGCCAGTCGGCAAGATCGGTCGCCGTCGCATAGCCCTCGCCGGCGGCCTTGCGCATGCGGGCCACGTCCGGCTGGAGGTCGTGCACCATGCCGGTGACGGCCCCAATCGATAGGGCGAGCGCGGACAACGCGTCCATGGCGCCCTCCTTGTCCTCCTGCATGTCTTTCTGGTACGCGAGCGGCAGCCCCTTCATGACGATCATGAGCGCGTGCAGCGCGCCGATGATTCGTCCGGCCTTTGCGCGCACGAGCTCGGCGGCGTCGGGATTGCGCTTTTGCGGCATGATGGAGGAGCCGGTCGTGAAGCGATCGGAAAGCCTGACCAGCCCGACCAGCGGCGAGCACCAGATCACGATCTCCTCGGCGAAGCGCGACAGATGCACTGCCGTGATCGCGGCGGCGGACAGCGTCTCCAGCACGAAGTCGCGGTCGGACACGGCGTCGAGCGAGTTCGCCATCGGTTTGTCGAAGCCGAGCGCCTTCGCCGTCATGTCTCGGTCGATGGGAAAGGCTGTGCCGGCGAGCGCCGCCGCCCCGAGTGGAGATTCGTTGAGCCGCCGCCGCGCGTCGGCGAACCGGCCGCGATCGCGCGCGGCCATCTCGACATAGGCGAGCAGGTGATGACCGAAGGTGACGGGCTGGGCGGTCTGCAGATGGGTGAAGCCCGGCATCACGGTCGCGGCGTGCTCGAGCGCCTTCTGCACGAGCGCGCGCTGGTAGTCGGCGAGCGCCGCATCGATGGCGTCGATGCTCGTCCTGATCCACAGGCGGAAATCCGTCGCCACCTGGTCGTTGCGCGAGCGCCCAGTGTGCAGCCGGCCCGCCGCCGGCCCGATCAGGTCAGCGAGCCGGCTCTCGACGTTCATATGGATATCTTCCAGCGCCCGCTTGAATTCGAAGCTGCCGCTCTCGATCTCTGACAGGATCGTGTCTAGACCGTGAGCGATGTTGCGGGCATCCTCGGCCGTGATGATGCCTTGTTTGGCAAGCATCGCGGCGTGCGCTTGGCTGGCGGCGATATCCTGGCGGAATAGGTGCCGGTCGAAATCGATGGAGGCATTGATCTCCTCCATGATCTCGTCGGAATTCGCGCCGAAGCGCCCGCCCCACATCTTGTTGCTCATGGCACGCGTACCGAGGCTTCGCCGAGAATGACCAAACCCGAGCAAGCAGCGCGAACCTACGCCAAGAAGCGGCTGGCCTTGGTCGTGGCGGGCGGCGTGGCCGGCGTCGCGGTCGGGCTCGCGGCGGTATACGGGATCAAGTCGATAGAGCGCAATGCGCCCGAGGCCGCCTGCGCCCGCGCGGCGCAGCTGGCGCAGCGCTTGGTGCCGCTCGCTCGTGGGGAAGTGGCAGCCTTCGCGCCGGCGGATCCATCGCGGCACTTGCCGGACCTCGCCTTTCGCGACGGGGGCGGCGCCCAGCGCCATCTCGCCGATTGGCGCGGGCGCACGGTGCTGCTCAACCTGTGGGCCACCTGGTGCGTGCCATGCCGCAAGGAGATGCCGGCGCTCGCCGAGCTCGAGCAGAAGCTCGGCGGGCCCGGTTTCGAGGTGGTCGCAGTCAATATCGATACGCGCGACGCCGACAAGCCGCGCGCCTGGCTCAAGGAAATCGGCATCGATCACCTCGGTTACTATGCCGATCCCACCGCCAGGATCTTTCAGGACCTCAAGGTCGTGGGTCGCGCCGCCGGCATGCCGACGACCTTGCTCGTCGATCCCGCGGGCTGCGAACTCGGCACCATGGCCGGCCCGGCGGAATGGGCCAGCCAAGACGGCGTCGCACTGGTGACGGCCGCGCTCAAGTCCTAGCGCCGGCGCGGGCGGATCCCCGCGTCCCGCACCCGAGCGGCGCTCAGCGCGTCGGCACCGGCTTTTCGCCGCGATAGTCGTAGAAGCCGCGCTGGGTCTTGCGGCCGAGCCAGCCGGCCTCGACGTATTTCACCAGCAGCGGGCACGGACGGTACTTGGAATCCGCCAAGCCCTCGTGCAGCACCTGCATGACCGACAGACAGGTATCGAGCCCGATGAAATCGGCGAGCTCCAGCGGCCCCATGGGATGGTGAGCGCCCAGCCGCATCGCGGTATCGATGGCTTCCACGTTGCCGACGCCTTCATAGAGCGTGTAGATCGCCTCGTTGATCATCGGCAGCAGGATGCGGTTGACGATGAAGGCGGGAAAATCTTCCGCTACGGCGATCGTCTTACCGAGCTTGGTCACGAACTGCTTGGTCGTATCGAAGGTGGGGTCGTCGGTGGCGATGCCGCGGATCAGCTCCACCAGCTCCATCAGCGGCACCGGGTTCATGAAATGGATGCCGATGAAGCGTTCCGGCCGGTCGGTCGAGGAGGCCAGCCGCGTGATCGAGATCGAAGAGGTGTTGCTCCCGATGATGGCGTCGGGCTTGAGCGCCGGGCACAGCGTGGCAAAGATCGTGCGCTTGACGTCCTCTTTCTCGGTCGCGGCCTCGATCACCAGATCGCAATCGCTGAAGGCGTCGAGCGTATCCACCGGCGTAATGCGAGTGAGGGCGGCCTGACGCTCCTCCTCGCTGATCCGCTTGCGGCTCACCTGCCGCGCCATGTTGCCGTTGATGGTCGCAATCCCGGCCTTGACGCGGTCGAGGGACAGATCGTTGAGCTTGACCTCGAACCCGGCGAGCGCACTGACATGGGCGATGCCGCTGCCCATTTGTCCGGCCCCGATCACGCCGATCTTGCGAATATGGGACGCCATGTTGTCGGAACGGGTCCTTGGCCGCTCTTTGACCTCGATCATATTCTTTCGCCTTCTTTACGCCGATCCCCGTCGCGACACCACGGATACGGGGTCGCGGCTGCCATGACGATCAACGGCCCGCCTTGCCGAGCTCGGCCGCGAGTTCCGGCAGCGCCTGATAGAGATCGGCGACGAGCCCGTAGTCGGCGACCTGGAAGATCGGCGCCTCCTCGTCTTTGTTGATGGCCACGATCACCTTGGAGTCCTTCATGCCGGCCAGGTGCTGGATCGCCCCGGAAATTCCCACCGCGATGTAAAGCTCGGGCGCCACCACCTTGCCGGTCTGCCCGACCTGCCAGTCGTTGGGTGCGTAGCCGGCATCGACGGCGGCGCGCGAGGCACCGATTGCGGCACCCAGCTTGTCTGCGACCGGCTCGATATATTTGGTGAAATTCTCACGGCTCTGCATCGCCCGGCCGCCGGAAATAATGATCTTTGCCGAGGTGAGCTCCGGGCGCTCGGACCGTGACAGTTCCTCGCCCATGAAGCTCGAGATGCCGGGGTCGGCCCCCGCCGCCTTCTCTTCGATGGAGGCTCCGCCGCCCGAAGCCGTCGCCGGGAAGGTCGAGGTGCGCACGGTGATCACCTTGATCTTGTCATGCGAGCGCACGGTCTGCACCGCGTTGCCGGCATAGATCAGCCGCTCGAACGTATCGGGTGCGATCACCTTGACGATGTCGGAAATCTGCATGACGTCGAGCAGCGCCGCGACGCGCGGCATGATGTTCTTGCCGGTGGTCGTCGCCGGGGCCACGATCGCATCGTAGCCGGACGCGAGCGACTGAACGAGCGCGGCCACGGGCTCCGCCAGCATGTGCTCGTAGGCGGCACCGTCGGCAAGCACGACCTTGCTCACTCCGTCGAGCGTGGCGGCCGCTTCGGCAACCGGCCGGCAGTCTTTGCCGGCGACGAGCACGTGCACCGGCTGTCCGAGCGCCTTGGCCGCGGTCAGCGCCTTGTGGGTCGCATCTTTGAGCGTCTTGTTATCGTGCTCGGCAAGCAGGAGCGTCGTCATGCCGCGCGCTCCATCTCCCAGTCGCCGTCCCCGGGGCGACGCACGCTGGTAACCGTCCGCATCAAATCAGCCCCATCTCGTTCTTGAGCTTGTCGACGAGCTCGCCCACGGTCTTGACTTTGACCCCGGCCTTGCGGCCCGCGGGCTCGCTGGTCTTCAGCACTTCGAGCCGCGGCGCGACATCGATCCCATAGGCGTCCGGGGTCTTCTCGTCGATCGGCTTCTTCTTGGCTTTCATGATATTCGGAAGGCTGGCGTAGCGCGGCTCGTTGAGACGCAGATCGGTGGTCACGATGGCGGGCGCTTTCAGTTTCACCGTCTGCAGGCCGCCGTCGACCTCGCGCGTCACCAGGAAACTATCGCCCTCGACCGCGAGCTTGGAGGCGAAGGTGCCTTGCGGCCAACCGGTGAGCGCAGCCAGCATCTGGCCGGTCTGGTTGCAGTCGTCGTCGATCGCCTGCTTGCCCATGATCACCAGGCCCGGCTTTTCCTGCTCGACGATGGCCTTGAGGATCTTGGCGACGGCGAGCGGTTCGAGCGACTTGTCGGTTTTCACCAGGATGCCGCGATCGGCACCCATTGCGAGTCCGGTACGGATGGTCTCGGCCGCCTGGGGCGGACCGATTGACACGCAGACGATCTCGGTCGCCTGCCCCTTCTCCTTGAGCCGCAGCGCCTCCTCGACGGCGATTTCGTCGAAGGGATTCATCGACATCTTGACGTTGGCGAGCTCGACGCCGCTGCCGTCGCTCCTGACCCGGATTTTCACGTTGTAGTCGACGACCCGCTTCACGGGCACCAGGATCTTCATGCAAATCCGCTCTTGCGACGACGAACCTCGGCGGCCCCAACGCCCGGCCGAGACGGCGGCAACCTAATGGCCGCTGGCTCGCAGTGTCAACGGAGGTTGTCCAGCCTGGCGGCGCGCGCGATGCGGCTGGGCCCGATCTGCACGACCGTATCCGGCACCGGCTGCATGCATTGGAACAGTTTGACCCGCGCCGGCTTCATCAACGGGAACAGCAGCCCGCCGGCCAGCATGCCGCCGAAGTGACACCAGTAGGCGACGTCGCTCTTGGACGAGGCGCTGAGATTCCACAGCTGGGTCAGCACGAACAGGCCCACCACCCAGTAGGCGCTGATCCGTAGCGGGATGATGGCGAGCAGCACGGTGATCTTGGCGCAGGGACGCAGCATCAGGTAAGCGACGACGATGCCAGCGATCGCGCCGGAAGCGCCGATCAGCTCGATCTCGGAGTGCGGGTCGTTGGCGACGAAGACAAGTCCGCCGCCGACCCCGGAGAGCAGATAGAAGGCGAGATAGCGAGCGCGGCCAAGCGCCCGCTCGATGTCGTCGCCGAACACCCACAGGAACACCATGTTCCCTACGAGGTGCGCGATGTCGGCATGGAAGAACTGATAGGTGAACAGCGTCGCCGGCGCGGGCACCCAGCCGCGCGCGCCGATCTCGCCGACAAGCGCCGCGGGGGTAAGGCTGAACACGTCGATCAACCGGTCGAGCGCCACTTGGCTGGCGGCGGCTTCGTAAAGGAAGATCGCCAGATTGACGGCGATCAGGCACCAGGTGACGACCGGCTTTACCGGGGCCGCAAACGGGTTGTCGTCGTAGAGCGGCACGACCACGGCAGGTCTTTCGCCTCAGCGGTTCTGTCCGGGCTGCCAGAGCACGTCGGATGCACCTTTGTCGTTGGCGTGCCGCCCCGCCACGAACAGAAAATCCGACAGGCGGTTGACATATTTGAGCGCCGCGGGCGTGACGCCTTCACCCGCTTTGTCGTTGAGCTCGACCATCAGCCGCTCGGCGCGGCGACAGACCGTGCGCGCGAGATGAAGGTAGGCGGCGGCCGGATTTCCGCCCGGCAGGATGAACGATCGCAGCGGTGCGAGATCGGCATTGAGCCCGTCGATCTGCCGCTCCAGCCACTCCACCTGCGCATCCGTCACCGTCAAGCGCGCGCGGCCCGGCCCTTTCTCCGACAGACAGAGATCGGCCTCGACATCGAACAGATCGTTCTGGATGCGCGCGAGCATGCCGTCGAGCGCGAGGTCCGTATCGCGGCATTGAACGCGAGCCAGACCGATGACGGCGTTGACCTCGTCCAGCGTGCCGTAGGCTTCGACGCGCAGGTCATACTTCTTGCGGCGCTCGCCGCTGCCAAGCGCGGTGGTCCCGTCGTCCCCGCTGCGCGTGTAGATTCGGTTGAGAACCACCATCGTCCATTTCCTATCTGCCGAGCGCCCAGATCGTCAGCATGATCACGATGAGGGCGATGAACTGCAGCAGGACGCGCAACCGCATCAGCTTCTGCGATCGGTGCGGCGAGCCCCCGCGCATCATGTTGGTCAGGCCGAGCAGCAATACGACCACGACTGCGCCGAGCGCGATCGGGACGAGAGCGTAAGTCAAGACTTCGGCCATCACGACCTCTTAGCACCCCGAAGATGGCGAAGCCATCGCCCCGCCCTCGGTCGTTTCCGCGCAAAGCTCGCGGCCAATCATTCGAACTCGGCGCATCCGAAAGGCAGCAACTCCGGCGCCGATACGGCTGCATGGCTGTTGGCGGACCGATGCAAATGCGCCGGCGGTCTATATCATGATAAGGGGTGCTGCTCGCGGCGCGTAGTGCGCTTACAGCAGGCCGCATGGCCCTGGATCGATTTGCCGGCGGAGTCGCATGCATTTTCATCACCGTTGCCGAGGGTCATGAGCTCGCGCATCGTCGTGCTCGGCGCGGCCGGACGGCTCGGCTACCAGGCGGCGGAGGCGTTTGCGGCCGCCGGTTGGATGGTGACCAGCGTGGTGCGGCCCGGCAGCCGGGCGCGCGCACCCGCCGGCAGCGCGGTCGTCGAGGCTGACGCGCTCGATTTCGCGCTGGTGGCGGCGGCAGCGCAAGGCGCCGACGTGGTGCTGCACGCGATCAATCCCGGCTATACCGATTGGCCGCGGCTGGCCTTGCCGCTCGCCTACTCCGCCATCAACGCGGCGGAAACGGCGGGCGCCACGTTGCTGTTCCCGGGCAACCTCTACAACTATGGCTCGCCGCTGCCGCCGACGATCGACGCGAGCACGCCGATGCGGCCGTCATCCCGCAAAGGAGGCTTGCGGGTCGCGATGGAAGACCGCATGGCGGAAGCCGCCGAGCGCGGCGTGCGCGTCATCATCGTGCGAGCAGGAGATTTCTACGGCGGCGGCCGCGGGTCGTGGTTCGACCTGGTGCTGGCCAAGGACATCGCCCGCGGGCGCCTGACCTATCCTGGACCGCTCGACCTCGTGCACGAGTGGGCCTTTCTTCCGGACTTGGCCGCGACGCTGGTGCGGCTTGCGGCGGTGCGCGAAACGCTGCCGCCGTTCGCGAGCTTGGGTTTTGCCGGCCATGCCATCACCGGCCGCGAGTTCACCACCACCATCGCCAGAGCGGCCGGCCGCAAGCTTCAGGTCAAAGGCATGAGCTGGTGGCTCATTCATGCGCTGAGGCCCGTCGTTCCGCTGTGCCGGGAACTGTCGGAGATCGCGTATCTCTGGAACGAGCCACACCGGATCGCCGGCAGCAAGCTCGCGGCGGCGATCGGCGACATCCCGCGTACGCCGCTTGACGTGGCGGTCGCGCGCGCCCTAGAGGACATTGGCGCGACGGGCTGACGCGTCCAGCGGCGCGGCGCAGCGAAATCGGGGAGCCAGCGTTCGATGATCGTCGATTTCCAGCATCACTTCACACCGCACCAGTTGATGCCGAAGGACCTCGGCCACCGCAAGGTCATTTCATATGACGAGAACGGCGCGCCAAGCTTCATCTTGCATTGGATGCTGTTCGACCTCGACGAGCATATCCGCATGATGGACGAGGCCGGCATCGACGTGGCCTTCCTCACCAGCGCCGCCGGCATGTGCGCCGATCTCGACAAGTCGCGCCTGTGCAACGAGAGCGCCAAGAAAGCGGAGCGCGATTACCCCGGCCGCTTCGTCGGCGCCGCCCACGCCAATCCGCTCGGCGGAGCGGAGGCGCTGCGCGAGCTCAACCGCTGCAAGCACGAGCTCGGTTTCCCCGGGGTCGTGATCACCTCCGAGAGCAGCGACCTCTATCTCGATGCGCCGGAATTCGAGCCGTTCTGGGCCGAGTGCGCCCGGCTCGGCATGTTCGTTTTCGTGCACCCCGCGCTCAAGCTCAACCAGACCCGCCAATTCGACGGCTACGACACGGCGCGCTCGGTCGGCCGCGAATTCTCGCTGGTGATGGCGACCATCCGGCTGATCAATGCCGGTGTGTTCGACCGCCATCCCGCTCTCACCGTCCACATGTCGCACCTTGGCGGCGGGCTGTCCGCGCTGCTCGGCCGCATCCGTTCCTACCAGGACAAGGAGTTCTGGGGCACGCGCGACAACGCCCGCCACGGCAAGAAAGCGGAACGCGATTTCGACTATTACCTTCGCAACAACATGCTGTTCGACACTGCCGGCTTTTGCGGCGCGATCGGTGCCGTGAAGGGCGCGATGATCGAAATCCCGGCATCGCGCATCGTGTTCGCCACCGACTACCCGCAGGAGATCCGCGAGCGCGCGGCGGTGCGCGATTTCGTCAAGGAGCTGCGCGCGCTTGGCAAGGACGGCGAAGCGATCCTGTCCGGCAATGTCGACAAGCTGATCAAGCTATCGGCCAAGGCGGCATAGGCCGACACACTCGCAGGCGAGTTGCTTGCCGCCGCGCCGCACTCATCCGGCCAGATGCTTTTCGATCTCGTACACCGGATGCTTGGTCAGATCCTTATCGATCTCGGCGATGATCCGGCTTTTCACGTCGGCGTGAAAAGCGTGCCGTAAATCCGCGAGCGTGCGCGGCGGAGCCACTACGATAAGCGCTTTCACGTTACGCTCGCGCACGAGCCGTTCCATCGCGGCGGCGACGCGCTGAGCGAAGCGGTGCTCTTCGAGGTCGTGCCAATCGGTCTCTTCCATGCCGCTGCGCAGGTTTGTGCCGGCGCGCTTGAAGGTGCGACCGGGCCGATCGCTGCCCTGATCGTGACTGGGCGGGTTTTCGTCAACGAACACCCGCTCGGTCTTGAGATTGGGAAACTTCTCGTCGCCGACGTTGTGCAGGAACAGCGCCTTGCGCCCGTCGCCGACGAATACGAAGGCGTCATGGGGAATGTTGATCTTGCTCATCAGGGGTCTCCGCACGCCGAAACTACCGACGTCACTGAGTGATCCATTGATATCGATCAAATCGGTGCAGGTGGCGCACCGGAATGGGGTGCGGCCTGCTTCGTATGGCTCGCCAACATATCAGTTTGTCGCGCTCAGGAGCCGCCTGGCAATGACATGCGCCTGGATTTCCGCAGCGCCTTCAAAAATGCTCAAGATACGAGCATCGCAGAGAAGGCGTGAGACCGGGAATTCGAGCGCGAAACCATTGCCGCCGTGGATCTGCACGGCATTGTCGGCGTTGGCCCAGGCGACCCGCGCAGCGAGCAGCTTGGCCATGCCCGCCTCGAGATCGCACCGCTTGCCGGAATCCTTCTGACGGGCGGCAAAATAGGTGAGCTGGCGCGCGATCATGATCTCGACCGCCATCATGGCAATCTTATCGGCGACGCGGGGAAAGCCGATGATCGCTTGGCCGAATTGCTGGCGCTCCTGCGCATAGGCGAGCGCCTGCTCCATCGCCGCCTGCGCCACGCCGATCGCGCGCGCCGCGGTCTGGATGCGCGCCGACTCGAAGGTTTGCATGAGCTGGCGGAAACCTGCTCCCTCGCTGCCGCCGAGCACATTCTCAGCCTTTACTTCGAAACCGTCGAATGCAATCTCGTATTCCTTCATGCCGCGATAGCCGAGCACCTCGATCTCTGTGCCTGAGATTCCCGCAGACGGAAACGGGTCGGCGTCCGTGCCGCGCGGCTTCTCCGCCAGCAGCATGGACAATCCGCGATGTCCTGCTTCGTTCGGATCGGTGCGTACCAGCAGCGTCATCAGATCCGCGCGCACGGGATGCGTGATCCAGGTCTTACTGCCGTAAACCTTGTAGACCTCGCCCGTGCGCACCGCCCGCGTCTTGAGCGAGGCGAGATCGGAGCCGGTATTGGGCTCGGTGAAGACCGCCGTCGGCAGCACTTCGCCGGAGGCGATCCTGGGCAGCCATTTGCGTTTCTGTTCCTCGGTGCCGCCGCCGATGATCAGCTCGGCGGCGATCTCGGAGCGGGTGCCAAGCGAGCCTACGCCGATATATCCGCGCGCGAGCTCCTCGGAGACGACGCACATGGACTCCTTGCCGAGGCCGAAGCCGCCGTACTCTTCGGGTATGGTCAGGCCGAACACACCGAGCTCGGACATCTGTGCGAGGATGTCGAGCGGGATGTAGCTGTTGGTGCGATGCCACGCTTGCGCCTGCGGCACCACCTCGCTGTCGGCGAATTTGCGCATTTCGTCGCGCATGGTGCTCAGCGTGTCGTCGAGCCCGCAATCACCCACGGTGGCGCCATGATGCGCCTGCATCAGCTCGACGAGCCGGGCGCGGCGCTCGACATTTGGCAAAGCGTCCAGCCGGCCGAGCGGCTGCGCCAGCCGTGCTGCCACCGCCTCGGCAGTGAGCCCGAGGTCTATAGGGCGCACGATCTCGCCCTGGCTCATGGGAATCCCGCCCTGGATCTGAGCGAGGTATTCGCCGATCCCGATCTCGACCAGCAGCTCCTCGATCTCGCCGAGAGCGTCGCGGGCGTGCATGCGCTCGGCATAGGCCGCGAGCTGGCGCACGGATTCGACATAGGTGGCGAGCCAGGCGAGGCCGTGCGTGGCGCGCTGCTCGCGGTCGAGCAGCCGGTCGACAATCCGGCCATCGACGGTGACGCGCTGGCGCACGGCCAGCGTGGCCTCGGCGAGCAGCGCCTCGCCTGCATCGGCGGCCTCGCGCGCGAGCGCCAGAAGCTTCGCTCCGGCATCGCGGCGTTGAGCCTTGTCGAGCATGGCGGCCTCCGCACGGTGGCGCACGGGCGCCTCCGCGGGGGACCATTCCACTGACCCGAGCGCCCCCCTGGAGACTACGCGTGCAATGCACAAATGCAACGCTGCTACGGGCGCTTGGTTCATCCTGCCGGGAGTTTGCGCAGCGTTGCTAAATTGTTGATCAGTTGCGGCTAAAGTGGCGACCGGCGCCCGGGCGTGCGAAGACGAAGGGATGTGAGTTCTCGATGCGACGAGCTCTCCACATTGCTCTCGACGCGTACTGGCGTTTCCTTGCGGACGACGGGTGGGCGATCGCAAGCCATATCGCGCTTTCCGCGCTGATGGCGATGTTCCCCTTCTTCATCGTGCTGACTTCGCTCGCCGGGCTGCTTTTCGGCTCCGGCGACCTTGCCGACGAAGTCGCAAGATTGATGCTGGCCACCTGGCCCGACGAGGTCGCTCGCCCGCTCACGCGCGAAATCCACAGCGTGCTGTCCACCACGCATCCCGGCGCGCTCACGCTCGGCGCGGCATTCGCCATCTATTTCGCCTCGAGCGGCGTCGAGAGCCTGCGCATCGGGCTCAACCGCGCCTACGGCATGGCAGAGACCCGATACTGGATCCTGTTGCGGCTGGAATCGATCGGTTATGTGCTGGTGGCCGCTGTCGGAGCGCTTGCGCTGGGCGTCCTGATCGTGCTCGGGCCGCTGCTGTTCGGCGCCGCGCTGCGCTATGCGCCGTGGTTGGCCCCGCTCGAGGGCACCTTCACTTTATTCCGCTTCATCATCGCCGGCGTTGTTCTCACCGTCGCCCTGTTCGTTGCCCATAAGTGGCTTCCGGCCGGCCGCCGGCGCATCGTCGAGATCCTGCCCGGGATCATTACCACGCTGGCGCTGTGGCTGGTCGCGGGCATCGCTTTCGGCCGCTACCTCGCTGAGTTCTCAGTGACCTACGTGAGCTACTATGCGGGCTTGGCGTCTGCCATGATCGCGCTGGTGTTTCTGTATTGGACCGCCTCGATCTTCGTCTATGGCGGAGCGCTGAACGCGGCGATCTTTCGGCCGCGACTGCACGGGGGGGGGACGGATCGCAAAACCGCGGGCAGCGGCTGAGCGGCCCACAAGCGTGTCGCTGCGCCGGCGGCAGATCGCCTCGGGCCGCCCCGAGCGTTGGCAACGCGACCGATCAAATCCACCGATTCGCGTGGGTCACCAAAAACGCGTCGCCATGATTGCAACGCGAGCCACGATCATGCCGGAGCCGCGGGCAAGAAAGGCCGCTCCGCCGAGGAGCGGCCCCTCACGTTTGCGCACTCGCGTCTTCGACGCGGTGAGCTTCAGCCGATATAGGCGACGCGTTCCTGCGCCTTGGCCTCGACCGCCGTCGTCGGTTGGGCAGGAAGCTGCAGCACGGTTGCTTCCTGACCCTCGAGCAGCTCGGTCAGCAGGACGGTCTGGCCGTCCGGAAACTCGAGCGCATCGTGATGCACCCGCGGCTGCTCTTTGTTGACCTGACGGAAGATGGCGGTGCGATGGCCTATCCGGCGCGCGCCCAGGCCGAGGAATCCGGACGACGTGCACGCGACCTCGCGGGCAAACGCCAATTCCGTCCCGGGCAGGACGCAGACCGCCGTGTCGGCCTCTTCCGGCGCCGCGAACCCCCGCGTGCCAGTGCCGAAGTTGCGCGTCGTAAGCTTGTCGCCAACTCTCGCAGCACGCGACTTCACATTGTGAAGGCTGTAGTCGCACATGGTGAGGACTCCTTTCCTCGTAGCCCCCCATGGCCCCTCGAACAGCAAAGGCAAGGATAGTGCCAAAAAAAGGAATAATGGTGTCATGCCCTGCGTCACGCGCGCCCGGCGTCGCGCCCGAATCAGGCCCCGCCGCTGGCCTCCACCGCGTCGTCGAGGGTGCGTAGCCCCGGGCGTGGGGTATTCACCAGCACCGCCATGTTGCCGGGCGGGTGCCGATTGGTCCGCATCAACTCGTGCGCATGGGGAATCTTTTCCCAGGCGAACACCTCGCTCATGCAGGGATCGATGCGGCGGTCCAGCACAAACTGGTTGGCCGCGCTCGCCTGCTTGAGATGCGCGAAATGCGACCCCTGAATGCGCTTCTGCCGCATCCACACGTAGCGCGCGTCAAAGGTGAGGTTGTAGCCGGAGGTCCCGGCACAGAACACGACCATGCCGCCGCGCTTCACCACCAGGCAGGAAACCGGGAATGTCGCCTCGCCGGGGTGCTCGAATACGATGTCGACGTCGCGCTTGCCGGTGATCTCCCAGATCGCCTTGCCGAAGCGGCGCGCCTCCTTGACCCAGGCGTCGTAGTCGGGCGTGCCGACCTTTGGCATCTGGCCCCAGCAGGAAAACTCCTTGCGGTTGACCACGCCTTTGGCGCCGAGCTGCATCACATAGTCGCGCTTGCTTTCGTCGGAGATGATTCCGATCGCGTTGGCGCCCGAGGCGGCCGCAAGCTGCACGCCGAACACGCCGAGCCCGCCGGATGCGCCCCAGACCAGCACGTGGTCGCCGGGCTTCATGGTGTGCGGCGAATGGCCGTACAGCATGCGGTAGGCGGTGGCGAGGGTGAGCGTGTAGCAGGCCGCCTCCTCCCAGGTGAGATGCGCCGGCTTGGGCATGAGCTGGCGCGACTGCACGCGGCAGAACTGCGCGAACGACCCGTCGGGGGTCTCGTAGCCCCAGATGCGCTGCGACGGCGACAGCAGCGGATCGCCGCCGTTGCATTCCTCGTCGTCGCCGTCGTCCTGATTGCAGTGGACGATGATTTCGTCGCCCACCTTCCAGCGGCGCACCTTGGACCCGCAGGCCCAAACGACGCCCGCGGCATCCGAGCCGGCGATGTGGAAGGGATTCTTGTGCACGTCGAGCGGGGAGACCGGCACCCCCAGCCCAGCCCATACCCCGTTGTAGTTGACGCCCCCCGCCATCACCCAGACCAGCACCTCGTCCTCGCCGATCGGCCAGGTGGGCAATACCTCGAGCTGCATGGACGTCTCGGGGGGGCCGTGGCGCTCCTTGCGGATCGCCCATGCATGCATGCGCGCCGGCACGTGACCGAGCGGGGGCGTTTCGCCGACGTCGTACAGATCCTTGAGTCTAGGCTGCCGCGGACGCGCGTCCGGCTTGCGTGCAAGCTCCGCCATGGTCGTTTCCTCCCGCACCGGGTCGGTGCGTTCGGGCCAATTGCAGCCAGTGTGCCGCAATTCATATTGCAGTGCAACAGAGCGCAACCCCGGGATCGCGGATGCCGGCCGCCGCCGGCGCTCTCACGTGAGAAATCCGTAGATAAGCGCGCCGCAGTCGCGCTGCGGCGCTGACAGTCTCGTACCTCCCGGGCTAGCCTTGCCCCCGCAATGGCCGCGCTGGACGAGATTGGCGCGGACGTCGGGAGGCAAACACATGCTCGCAGATATCATTGTCTGGTTGATTGTCGGCGCCATCGCCGGATGGCTCGCCGGACTGATCGTGGAAGGTTACGGCTTCGGTCTCCTCGGCAACATCGTCGTCGGCATCATCGGCGCGCTGATCGCCGGCTGGCTGCTGCCGCGGCTCGGCATCATCATCGGCGGCGGCATCATCGCAGACATCATCAATGCCGTGATCGGCGCCGTCATCTTGCTGCTCATTCTCGGCCTGATCAAACGCTAGCGCGCTTGCCCGGCTGCGGTCCCTCGTACGCAGGACGAGAGGGGCGCTAGCTGATTACGCGTGCGCCGGAGGCGTGCGCCGGCACGCGTTCGTCACCCGGCCGCGGCCGCGCCGCGCCCTCACCGCTTCGCCGTTGCATTGCCGTGCCGCGGCGATGCAGAAGATGCTTGCGGCTTCCGCGCGACTATGGTGCACTGCACAATCGCACGGGCCTAGCGAGGCGAGCATGAGCGAGCCATCGGCCAGCGCGGGGGCGCGGCGCGATCGCCCCTGGATCTTCCGAACCTATGCCGGCCATTCGACCGCGCACGAGTCGAACGCGCTCTATCGAAGAAACCTCGCCAAGGGCCAGACCGGCCTTTCCGTGGCCTTCGATCTGCCGACCCAGACCGGCTACGACAGCGATCACCCGCTCGCCAAAGGCGAGGTCGGCAAGGTCGGCGTCCCGATCTCGCATCTCGGCGACATGCGCGCGCTGTTCGATCAAATCCCGCTCGCCGACATGAATACCTCGATGACGATCAACGCGACCGCCGCGTGGCTGCTGGCGCTCTACGTGGCGCTTGCCGACGAGCAGGCCGTCGCACGCGAGCGGCTGCAGGGCACCACGCAGAACGACATCATCAAGGAGTATCTCTCGCGCGGCACCCATGTTTTTCCGCCGGCGCCGTCCATGCGGCTCACCAAGGACGTGATTGTGTTCACGACCCGCGAGATGCCGAAATGGAACCCGATCAATGTGTGCTCCTATCACCTGCAGGAGGCGGGCGCGACGCCGGTGCAGGAGCTCGCCTTCGCTCTCGCCACCGCGATCGCGGTGCTCGACACCGTCAAGGCGTCGGGCGCGGTCGAGCCGGCCGCCTTCGGCGAGGTGGTCGGGCGCATCTCGTTCTTCGTCAATGCCGGGCTGCGCTTCATCACCGAAACCTGCAAGATGCGCGCTTTCGCCGAGCTGTGGGACGAGATCACCGCCACGCGCTACGGCGTCAACAATCCCAAGCAGCGGCTCTTCCGCTACGGCGTTCAGGTCAACTCGCTCGGATTGACCGAGCAGCAGCCCGAGAACAACGTGGCGCGCATCCTGATCGAGATGCTGGCGGTGACCCTGTCGAAGAACGCGCGCGCGCGCGCGGTGCAGCTGCCGGCCTGGAACGAGGCGCTCGGGCTGCCGCGCCCGTGGGACCAGCAATGGTCGCTGCGCATGCAGCAGATCCTCGCCTACGAGACCGACCTGCTGGAATACGCCGACATTTTCGACGGCTCGCCCGCGATCGCGGCCCAGGTCGACGCGCTCAAGCGCCAGGCACGCGACGAGCTCGCCCATATCGAGGCGCTCGGCGGCGCGGTCGCCGCCGTCGAGCAAGGCTACATGAAGCAGCAGCTCGTGGAATCGAACACGCGCCGCATCGAGGCGATCGAGCGCGGCGAGCAGACCGTGGTCGGAGTCAACCGGTTCGTCGAGAGCGAGGCCTCGCCGCTCGCCGGCGCGGCCGAAGCCATCGTCACCGTCTCTCCCCAGGCCGAAGCCGAGCAGGTCGCCCGCCTCAAGGCGTGGCGCGCCGACCGCGATCCAAGCGCGGTGGCGGCGGCGCTCAAGGAGCTGCGTGCGGCGGCGCGCGAGAACCGCAACATCATGCCGGCCTCCATCACTTGCGCCAAGGCCGGCGTCACCACCGGCGAGTGGGCCTTTGCCTTGCGCGAAAGCTTCGGCGAATACCGGGCACCGACCGGCGTGGGACGCGCCGCCCGCAACGAGACCGCCGGCCTCGACGACTTGCGCGCCGACGTCGACCGCGTTTCGCGCAAGCTCGGGCGGCGGCTGAAATTCGTGGTCGGCAAGCCCGGCCTCGACGGACATTCCAATGGCGCCGAGCAGATCGCCGCGCGCGCGCGCGATGCCGGCATGGACGTGGTCTATGAGGGCATTCGTCTGACTCCGGCGGAGATCGTCGAGGCCGCGCGCGAGCAGCGCGCCCATGTGGTGGGCCTCTCGATCCTTTCGGGCTCGCACCTCCCGCTGGTCAGGGACGTGGTGGCGCGCATGCGGAGCGCCGGGCTCGACGACGTGCCGGTGGTGGTCGGAGGCATCATTCCCCCCGAAGACGCGCAGGCGTTGCAGCAGGCCGGCGTCGCCGCGGTCTATACGCCCAAGGATTTCGAGCTCAACCGGATCATGGCGGATCTGGTGAAGATCGTGGATCGCGCCGCCGACCATGGCTGATAGCTCGCGGCAACAAAACTCCGGCGCGTGGCTTGGCGGCAACGCCAGGCGAAAGCGGTAAACATTTCAGCCCTGTAGCCGCGGTTCAGGAGCGCGGGCCGGGGCGCGGTTCGACGCCCGCCCTGCCCCGTCGCTTGACTCGCCACAGTGCTGACGCGCTGGTCGGCGAGCGTTGCAAATATCGCACTGGGCGTGGGTGAGTTCGGGGACCTTGCGATGCGAAAGCTGATCGTTGCGAGCATCGGCCTGCTCATGCAGGCGGCCTTGCAGCCCGCCGCGGCGGCGGACGTCGCGCCTGCTCCTTACTATTCGCCCTACTATCGTCCGGCGGTCGTGATCTTCACGTGGACCGGGTTCTACTTCGGCGCCCACGGTGGTGGCGGCTGGGCGAGCAAGGACGCGAGCGCGACGCAGTTCAACGTCGCCGGCGTGCCGGTGATTCCAGCGGCCGTGAGCATCGACGCCAACGGATGGCTTGCCGGCGGCCAGATCGGCGCCAACTACCAGGTCGGCTCGTGGGTGTTCGGCGTCGAGGTCGACGCCAGCGGGGCGAATCTCACCGGCAACAGCACGTGCACCTCGAGCGTGCTCGGCGTCGCCTTCACCAGCAACTGCCAATCCAAGGTCGATGGACTCGGCACGGTCGCCGGCCGCCTTGGCTTCGCGGTCGATCGCGCGCTCGTCTATGGCAAGGGCGGACTGGCCTGGGCCGACGACAGCTACGTGCTGAACTCGACGACCTTGTCATTCAACGGCAACGAAAGCCGCTGGGGTTGGATGGTGGGCGCGGGCTTCGAATACTCCTTCACCGACAACTGGTCCTGGAAGATCGAATACAACTATCTCGACTTCGGGACGCGCGCGGTCGGATTCACCGACACGACCGGGCTCTTCAACTTCACGACCAATATCCGTGAGCGCATCAACCTGGTGAAAGCCGGCGTGAACTACCGCTGGGGATGGGCTCCCGTCGGCGTGGTCTACTGACGCTTCCCACACCGCGCATCAAGCGCCGCCCGCGACCGGCGGCGCCTGCGTTTTCGCGCAGCGCAATCGCTCGTCTCGCTGGAGCGCATACCGATCGGATCGAATCCGGGTGCGCTCTAGGTTTTTGTTCCTGCGCTACGGCTGCGGCACCGACGACCCGAGCGCCCGGGTCAGCGCGCTCGCGTTGAGCGGCTTCGCCAGATAGTTGTCCATTCCCGCCGCACGCGCCGCCGCCTCCTCCGCGGCGTCGGCGGATGCGGACACGCCCACGATCGGCACACGGCCACGGCGCCCCCCGAGCGCGCGGATGCGCCGCGTCGCCTCGATGGCGTCGATGTCCGGCAGCGTCACCTCCATCAGCACGGCGTCATAGCTCCCGTGCGCGACCGCGTCGACCGCCGCCTGTCCGGTGCCGACGAAGTCCGCGCGGTGGCCGAGCTCGCTGAGCATGGTGTTGAGCAGCACCCGTCCATAGGGATTGTCGTCGACACACAGCACCGCGAGCGGGCGCAACGCGGTTGCGCGCGCACCGGCATCCGCGTGCGCTTCCCCCGGCGCGACCTCGTCGAGGACCACACTGAGCTCAAACCGGCAGCCGCCCGCGGGCTCGGCGCGGACCACGAGATCGCCGCCCATGGCCTGGGCAACGCGCCGCACCAATGCGAGCCCGAGCCCGGCCCCGCCGTAACGGCGCGCCACCCGCTCGTTCGCCTGGACGAACGGCCGGAACAGCCGCTTGATCTCGGCGGTGCTGAGTCCGATGCCGCTGTCGGATACCGTGAACACGAGCCGCGCTTTCCCACGCCCGGCCCGTTTGCAGCTCACGCGGAGGCACACGCGGCCGCGCTCGGTGAACTTCACCGCGTTGTCGATCAGGTTTTCCAGCGCCGCGCGCAGCCGCAGCGGGTCGCCGATCACGGCCTGCGGCAGCTTGTCGGAAATCTCCGCGTCCCACGCGAGGCCCTTGGCCTGGGCGCGGGCGGCGAGCGAAGCCGCGAGCACGTCGGCGAAACGGCGCGGATGAACGAGCTCGCGCCGCAGCACCAGCCCTTTGGCGCCGGCGCGCGCGGCATCGACGATCAGCGAGGTGAGCAACGAGAGATGCTCGGCCGTGCTCTTGATCGCCGCCGCCCAGCCGCGCTCGCGCTCACCGAGGTCGGAGGTGGCCAACAGGTCGCTCAGCGCCAGGATGCCGGTCAGCGGCGTCTTGATCTCGTGAGCGACGTCCGCGAGCGCGGCCTCGATCGCGCGCGCGCGCGAGGTGGACGCGCGCGGGCGCGCCGTCCGTCGAAGGCGGCGTGCGCGTTTGCCAGTGGCTGTCTCTGTTCTCGGCCTTCTCGGCATTGCATCCTCAAGTCAGACCCGCGGCAAGGCGCCGGGCCACCACCGGCTCAGGCGAGGCCGATCATGCGACGGACGTCGGGCGGGCTCGCGCCCGCCTCCCGCAACGCGCGCAAGCCGGTGGCGCGGGTCGATTTCGAAAGCTTCTCCCCGTCGGCATCGAGGATCAGCCGGTGGTGGTAGTAGCGGGGAGCGGGCAGCTCTAGCAACGCCTGCAGCAGCCGGTGCACGCTGGTCGACCAGAACAGATCCTGCCCGCGCACCACGTGGGTCACGCCTTGCTGCGCGTCGTCGAGCACCACCGAGAGGTGATAGCTGGTGGGCGTGTCCTTGCGGGCCAGCACCACGTCGCCCCACTGCTCCGGCGCGGCGGCGACCGTCCCGACTTTGCTCCCCTCGCCGGTTTCCTCCCAGCTCAGCGCTCCCGTGCGCGCGATCGCCGCCGCCATGTCGAGCCGCAGCGCATAAGGCTCGCCCGCCGCCAAGCGCCGGCGGCGCTCGGCCAACGAGAGCGAGCGGGCGTTGCCGGGATAGAGCGGAGCGCCGTCGGGGTCGCGCGGCCAGGGCGCGCGCCCCGCGCGCGCCGTCGCCAGCGCCGCGATCTCGCTGCGGCTCTCGAAGCTCGGATAGATGAGCCCGAGCCGGTCGAGGCGCGCCAGCGCCGCGCGGTAATCGTCGAGATGCGCGCTCTGGCGCCGCACCGGTTCTTCCCAGGTGATGCCGAGCCATGCCAGGTCCTCGTAGATCGCCTGCTCGTATTCCTGCCGGCAGCGCGCCGTGTCGATATCCTCGATGCGCAGCAGCAGCGTTCCGCCGGCCGCGCGCGCCATCTCGAAATTGAGCAACGCGGACAGCGCATGGCCGAGATGCAAATAGCCGTTCGGGCTCGGCGCGAAGCGAAACACCGGAGAGCTCATGCGCGTGCCGACTGCCCTCGAGAAAGGGGTTGCTTTGGAGGGGCATTTGTAGATGCTTCGCCGCCGTCATGTCTTTCTTCATCCATACCGAAGCCGATCTCGATCGCGCGGTCGCCGGCTTGATCGATGCGGATGCGCGCTTCGCCGCGGTGCTGGCGCAGGCGGGGCGGCCGGCGCTGCGGCGGCGGCCCGACGGATTCGCCGGGCTCGCCTCGATCGTGGTCTCGCAGCAGCTGTCCACCGCGAGCGCGCGGGCAATCTGGGAACGGCTGAACCGGACATTCGATCCCTTCGACCATGAGGCGGTGCTGCGCGCGCGCGGCAGCCGGCTTGCGCGCTGCGGGCTTTCGGCCTCCAAAATCCGTACGCTCAAGGCCATCGCCAAGGCCATCGACCGCGGCGAGCTCGATCTCGCTGCGCTCGCGGGCAAGCCCGCCGACGAGGCCCATGCCGCGCTCACCGCGCTGCACGGGATCGGGCCCTGGACCGCCGACATCTATCTCTTGTTCTGCCTCGGCCATGCCGACGCCTGGCCCGCCGGCGATCTCGCCCTGCAGGAGGCAACGCGACTCGTGCTGGCGCTGAACGCGCGCCCGAGCTCGAAAGAGATGGGCCCGCTGGCGGAACGCTGGCGGCCCTGGCGCGGCGCAGCGGCCTGCATGCTGTGGACCTATTACCGCAAGGCCAGGCAGCGCGAGGGCGCGCCGATCGCGGCGGAGGCGCGCAGCGCCAATGGCTGATCTCGATGGTCCGCGGCTCGAGCCGCGCTCGGGCCCCGCGCGCCAGCTCGTCGTGTTTCTGCACGGCTACGGCGCCGACGGCAACGACCTCATCGATATCGGCCGCGCCTGGCAGGGGCTGCTCCCGCACGCCGCCTTCGTCTCTCCGCACGCTCCCGAGCCTTGCGGCCAGGCACCGACCGGCCGGCAATGGTTTCCGCTGACCTTCCGCGATATCAACGAGCGCTGGAGCGGCGTCAACAAGGCGGCGCCGGTGCTCGAGCGCTTTCTCGCCGCCGAGCTGGCCCGCCGCAACCTGCCGGCGAGCGCGCTGGCGCTCGTCGGCTTTAGCCAGGGCACCATGCTGGCGCTGCATGCCGGACTGCGGCGCGCGGCGGCGCCGTTCGCGATCGTGGGCTATTCCGGGCTGCTGGTGGTGCCGCCCGACGTCGATCCCGACAAGTTCGCGGCCGAGATCAAGTCGCGGCCGCCGGTGCTGCTCGTGCACGGCGAACAGGACGATCTGATCCCGGCGCCGGCGCTGTTCCAGGCCGCAAGCGGGCTCGCCGCGCTGGGAGTGCCGGTCGAATGGCACCTGTCCGCTGGTATCGGCCACGGTATCGACCAGGAAGGCCTGCGCCACGGCGGCGAGTTCCTGGCCCGCCGGCTCAACGCCACGCGCTGATCCTGGCCACGCCGCCGCCTCTACTGTTCCGGCGAGAGCGAGCTCATGCAGGCTGAGACCTTCGCGCTGATCGTCGGCGGCGGGCCGGTCGGACTCACTGCGGCGATCGAACTCAACTGGCGCAAGGTGCCTACCCTGCTGGTCACGGAAGGGCTCGACACCGCGCAGCATCCCAAATGCAACAACACCAATGCGCGCTCGATGGAGCATTTCCGCCGCCTCGGCATCGCCGAAGAGCTGCGCTCCGAAGGCCTGCCCGCGCATATCGAGCGCGCCTCCGCCTACGTGACGCGCTTCTGCGGCTATGAATTCGCCCGCCTGCCGCGCCCCTATTCGGATTGGCCCACGCCGGAGATTCCCAACAACGTCTCCCAGATCGTGCTCGAGCGCGTGCTGCGGCGCTGCGCGGAACGCGCAGCCGGCGCGCAAATCCATTTCGGCTGGCGGCTCGATTCGTTTGCCGTGCACGACGACCATGTCGTCGCCGAGATTTCGCAGGTCAAGACCGGCGAGCATGCGCGCGTCAAGGCGCGCTATCTCCTCGGCATCGACGGCGCCGGCAGCGCGGTGCGCCGCGCGCTCGGCTTCGGCATGATCGGGGAGGACGGCAGCACCCATCGCGCCTTCATGGGCGGCACCATGCTGTCGTTCTACATCCGCGCGCCCGCCCTGATGGCGGCGAGCGCCCGGCCGCCTACCAATATGACCTGGATCCTCAACCACGACATGCGCGGCATGATGTATTCCCAGGACGGCCGCGAGACCTGGGTCGTGCACTACCAGGTTCCGCCCGGGAAAGATTGGCGCGCGGTCGACGCGCGCGCGGTGATCGCGACGATGATCGGCGCCGACGTCGAGTTCGAGATCATCTCGGGCGGACCGTGGACCGGCGGGCTCGCGCTGGTCGCCGAGCACTACCAGTCCGGGCGCGTGTTTCTGGCCGGCGATGCCGCGCATCTGTTCACGCCGCTCGGCGGGCTCGGCATGAATACCGGCATCGGCGACGTGATGAATCTCTGCTGGAAGCTCGCCGCCGTGCATGCGGGCTGGGCCGGGCCGCGCCTGCTCGGCAGTTACGAGCTCGAGCGCCGCCCGATCGGCCTGCGCAACTCGCAACTGGGCGTGCGCTGCACCCGCGTGATGGATGGCTGGGTGCTGCCGCCCGAGATCGAGGCGGACGGCGCGGCGGCGCAAACCGCCCGTGCAGCCTTCGGCGCCAGGATCGTCCAGGAGGACCGGCCGCAATATCTCACCGTCGGCATCCAGCTCGGCGAGCGCTACGAGGGCTCGCCGATCGTGTGGCCCGACCGCGACGCAGCGCCGCCGGATACCTGGGACCGCTACACGCCGCTCGACCGCGTCGGCGCGCGCGCGCCGCATTTCTGGCTGGCACCGGGTCGCGCGCTCTATGACGAGCTCGGCCAAGATTTCACCCTCCTCGATTTCGGCGCGCCGGCAGGTGCCGGCCTCCTGCGAGCAGCGGCGAAGGCGCGCGGCGTGCCGCTCAAGACTTTGCCGCTCTCCTCGCAGCACGGGCTCTACCGCAACAAGCTCGTGCTGATTCGCCCCGACCAGCACATCGGCTGGCACGGCGACACAGTCTCCGATCCGGCCGCGGTCATCGACCGGGTCCGAGGCGCCTAGCAGATAAGGGGCCCAAGGCCGCGCATTTGCGGGTGACCGCGAGCGCTCCCCGCGCGTGCCGCATAACCTGCGGAGCGGGCTTCACAATCCCGTCATGCTCCCCTATAGACTGGGGCCCACGAGGGGCTCGACGGGAAGGAGACCAGGAACGCCGTGAACATGTCCCCCGCAGGCTTTCCCGCTCTGGTGCTCAACGCGGACTTTCGTCCGCTCAGCTATTACCCGCTGTCGCTGTGGTCGTGGCAGGACGCCATCAAGGCGGTATTTCTCGACCGCGTGAACATCGTCGCCGAGTACGACCGCGCGGTGCACAGCCCGAGCCTGGAGATGAAGCTGCCGAGCGTGGTCTCGCTCAAGACCTTCGTGAAGCCCGCGACCCAGCCCGCCTTCACCCGCTTCAACGTGTTCCTGCGCGACAAGTTCAGCTGCCAGTATTGCGGCTCGCGCGACGATCTCACCTTCGACCATCTGCTGCCGCGCTCGCGCGGCGGCCACACCACCTGGATCAACGTGGTCGCCGCCTGCTCGCCCTGCAATCTCAGGAAGGGCAGCCTGACGATGGAGGAGGCGCGCATGTGGCCGTCGCAGATGCCGTTCCAGCCGACGGTCAATCATCTCCACCGCAACGGCCGCCGCTTCCCGCCCAACTATCTGCACGAAAGCTGGCTCGACTATCTCTACTGGGACAGCGAGCTGCAGCCGTAAGCGGCGGATCGCCTTCCGCCGCATCATCGCGGCCGACTTCGGTGTCATCCCCGCAGCCGATCTCGGGCTTGCCCGAAATCGGCCCTTATGGTGCGCATGTCGCGCTACAACCGACATGCGTCGGGGATCCAGTACCCCCGAGGCCATAAGTATGGCGCCCCGCTTTCGCGGGGACGACAAGCGGAATAACCTTTCAGCAAATCCGGTATCACCTTCGGAGGAGCATCATGGACCTCATCGCCGACCGCGGACGGCGCGTGGCGATCGAAGAGCTCAACACCAGCCGGCTGCTCGCCCATGCCAGAAAGCAGGCGCAGCAGCGCAAGCTCGACGACGTCCTGATCGTCGACGTCGACGCCCACCATTACGAGAACGAGTGCCTGGACGAGTTCCTGCCGTTCATGGAAAGCGACGTGCTGCGCCAGCTCGTGCTCGCAGGCCGCGCCAAGGGCCGCGGCAGCGTGGTGCCCAACGTGGCGGTCGGCTTCCAGGACATGGGCGGGCGCATCACGCGCTACCCCATGCGCTCCTCCGAGAAGACCGGCGCCGGCAAGCTGCGCGACGTCGAGCTCGGCCATCGCTGGATGGACGCGATGGGCGTCGACTATTCCTGCCTGTTCCCGACCATGATGCTCGCGATCGGCCTGCACCCCGATCCCGCCATGGAGGTCGAGCTGTGCTGGGCCTACAATCGCTGGCTCACCGAGAAGGCGCTGCCGGAAGCGCGCGGCCGCTTCTACTCGATGCTGACCTTGCCGCTCTCCGACCCCGACGCGGCGCTGCGCCAGATCGAGACCTTCGGCGCGCGCAAATACGTCGCCGGCTTCATGGTGACCTGCGTGCGCAGCCTGGCGGTGCATCACAACGCGCACATGAAGATCTACCGGGCGCTGGAGGAGCGCGGCCTCGCGCTCTCGTTCCACTCCGCCATCAACCCGACCGAGCCGGTATTCAAAAGCCTCAACCGGTTCGCCTCGGTGCACGCGCTCGGATTCCCGTTCTACAACATCCTCCATCTCACCAATTGGGTCAGCAACGGGCTCGGCGAGCGGTTCCCGAAGCTGCCGGTGATCTGGATCGAGGGCGGGCTCGCCTGGATCCCGTTCTTGATGCAGCGCCTCGACCACGAATACATGCTGCGCAGCTCGGAATATCCGCTGCTCAAGAAGAAGCCGAGCGACTACATGCGCGACATGTATTACGCCTCGCAGCCGATGGAGGCGGAGAACCTGCGCGCGCTCGCCTGCACGTTCGAGATGATCGACGCGGAAAATCATCTGCTCTACGCCTCCGACTATCCGCACTGGGATTTCGACCTGCCCAGCCGCATCTGGGACCTGCCGTTCCTCTCGGAAAAGGCCAAGCACAACATCCTCGGCGCCACCGCCGCGCGCCTGTTCAAGCTCCCGCCGCGCAACCCGGCGCAGCAGGCGAACCTCGCGCGCTTCGCCCATGCCGCGGCGTGATCCCCCTGCTGTCGTCCCCGCGCAAGCAAGGACCCATACTCCAGAGTCAGTGGTACTGGGTCCCCGCTTTCGCGGGGACGACACAATGGAGCGTAGTTCAACACCTGCCTCGATGTCCGTGATTGCATCGCTGCTCATCGCAGCCCTTTCTTTCGCCGCGCCCGCCCTCGCGCAGGACCCGGTGGAGGATTTCTACCGCGGCCGGCAGGTCAACCTGATCGTCGGCTACGGGCCGGGCGGCGGTTACGACACCGCCGCGCGCGTGCTGGCGCGGCATCTTCCGCGCTACCTTCCCGGAAACCCCGCCGTCGTCGTGCAGAACATGCCGGGCGCCGGCAGCCTGCGCGCCGCCAACTATCTCTACTCGGTCGCCCCCAGGGACGGCGCCACGTTCGGCCTCATCGGCAGCGACATCGCGCTGATCGGGCTGATCGCGCACAATCCGAGCGTCCAGTTCGATCCGCGCCGCTTCACCTGGCTGGGCTCGTCCTCGAGCTTCGCCGGCGACGCCTTCATCCTGATGGTGCGTCCGGACGCGGCCGTGACTTCGATCGCGCAGGCGCGCCGCCCC
>DATBKV010000058.1:0-11007 GCA_036555745.1 Xanthobacteraceae bacterium
GGCAAGCGCTTCATCGTCCGCTCGGCGCCGCGCCCAACTGCCAGCCTCGCCCTGCGGGCCGCGGGCGTAGCCCTGCCGCCGACCGTGCGCGACGCCGCGGCGTCCTGAACCCGCCCATCGAAATGTAGTGCCAAGCCGCCAACGCGGCGTGGATTGACCTGTCCGTTCACCTATTTAGTAAATCGCACTGTAGAAGATGGGCCTCACCGCGGCGCTGCCCGCTTCGGGCCTGGATTGTCGTATTCTTGAGGCCATGAGAACCGAATCGCCGGAAGGTCGTGGTATCCGACCACCGGCGCCCGCTGACGCTCCGCCAAAGCCGGAGGGTTCGACCGACGACGCTGGCTTGCTCCAGCTGTCGGCGCTGCTGCGCCCGATCCGCAGCTTCCGCTTGGCCTATCTGCCGCTCGTGACGATCTATTTCGCCTATGGGGCGCTCGGCATCATCGACGTCAGCCGCGACCTGTGGATCAAGGAGCGGTTGACGCTGAGCCCGGCCGAGCTCGCAGGGATCGGTGTCTGGCTGAGCCTGCCATGGACAATCAAGATGGTATTCGGCGAGCTGGTCGACAGCGTGCCGATCTTCGGCTCGCAGCGGAAGGCTTACGTCTTCATCGGCGCGGCCGCGGTCGCTGCCGGCATGTTGACGCTCGCGGGCGCCGCCGGCGGATGGCTCGCCTTCGCCCGTGCCGATCATCTCTACGTCCTGGGCGCGATGCTGATCGTGATCGGGACCGTGGTGCAGAACGTTGTCGCCGAAGCGATGTCGACCGAGGTCGTCTCCCGGCGCGACGTCGCTGGCAAGGTCCGACCCGAGGATGATGTGCGCGCCGAGCTCGGCATGGTGCAGGTGATCAGCCGCTTGGCGCTGTCGGCCGGCATTCTGGCGGTGGCGGGACTGTCCGGCTGGCTCGCGAGCATGCTCGCTCGCGAGACGGTATTTCTCCTGGGCCTGCTCATCCCGGCACTCTCGGTGCTCGGCGTGCTGTTGATCGAATCGGAGACCCGCGAGCGGCGGCCGCTCGACTGGCGCATTCTGGGCGGCGGTATCGCGTTCGGCGCGGCCATGCTCGTGCTCGCGCTCGGGTCCATTCCGTTCGGCCAGGAGCTGATCTTTACGCTTTCGATGGCCGTGATCTGCACGATGCTGGTGTTCGTCACCAGGGAGCTCGATGCCAAGACCCGGCGCGCCATCCTGTACAGCAGCATCATCATCTTCGCGTTCCGCGCCACGCCGCTGGTGGGCGACGGCTATTTCTGGTGGACGCTCGACGAGCTCAAGTTCGACGCGGCGTTCTACGGAACGCTGCGCCAGACCTCCGCGATCATCGCCATCGCTGCGGTGTGGCTGTTCAGCAAGCAGTTGACCGAATATTCCGTGACCAGGATCTTGTTCTGGCTGGCGGTGGCCGGCGCCGTTCTGTCGCTCCCGAATATCGGCTTGTTCTACGGGGTCCAGCACTGGACCGAAGCGGCTTTCGGCTTCGGCGCGCGCTCGATCGCCGTGATCAACGCGGCCACCGCTTCGCCCTTCGTCGAGCTCAGCATGATCCCGCTGTTGACCCTGATCGCGTTCTACGCCACGCCCGGGCATCGCGCGACCTGGTTTGCCCTGATGGCCTCACTGATGAACACCGCGCTGGTCGCGGGTCAGCTGCAGACCAAATATCTCAACCAGATCTTCGTGGTGGAGCGGGGCAACTACAGCGAGCTCGGTGCGCTGCTGATCGCCGCCGCGGTCCTCGGCCTCGTCATCCCCCTCGTGGCGATCGCGCTGTTCGGGCGCCGCGTCTGAAGCATTCACCGGCGGGCGGCGACCCTTGCGCCACCACCCCATACTGGGATCACGAGGCCTTGGCCTCGTCGGCCTCTTCGTTCGAATGATAGAGCAGCATGCCGGACATGGTATCGACCCATGCCAGGTGGTCCTTCACCTCTTTCACTCCCGGCGCGTTCTCCGCGGCGACGATGATCGCCTGGCGCTCACGCTCATCGGTGATCGTGCCCCAGAGCTCGACCACGCCGTCCCTGACGATGACATTGATGAGCGCGGTCGGCGCCCAGGCCTGCCCCGCGAGCTCCGCGGTAATGCGGTCGCGAATTGCCTGATCGCTCGCCGCGCCGGGTTTGACCTCGCGGGCCACTCCCGCGAGCGCGTGAACGAGATTAGCGCGGCTGACAATGCCCACGACCTCGTCTCCGCGCATCACGGGCATGCGCTTGATCCGGCGCTTCTCCATCGTCCCGACGATCTCCTCGAGCGAGGTGTCCTCGCTGACGGTGAGCGGCTCAGGGGTCATGATGTCGAGTACCTTGCGGCCATGCGAACGGGTGTATTCGTCGGCGAGCCGGCCCGGTCCGATCAGGTATTCGAGCCAACGCGGCCGCCGGCGCTGGGTTCCGGTCTCGGCCCGGCGCAGGAAATCGCCCTCGGTGACGATGCCGACGAGGTGTCCGTCCTTGTCGATCACCGGCAATCCGCTGATGTGCCGCTGCAGCATGACGCGAACGGCCTCCAAAATCGTACTGTCCGGCGCGACCGAGACCACCGGCGATGTCATGACATCCTTGGCTTTCATGGCGGACCTCCCATCTCGTTGCTCGTTAGCAGCCGCCGCCCCTCGCTCATTGATTTACATCAATCGATCGCAGCGCACACGCACCGCCAGCACCAATCGAGACGCCTGGCAGTTTGCCACATCGGCTGCTGGTTTTCTTCCCCGTCACGCGCCACTCGCCCGGCTGATCCAGCTGCCGCCGACTTTCACGTATGAGCGCTTGACCGCGGCCCAGGCGATGCGGTGCGCCGCCTCTTCCTGGCGCGGGTCGCCGGCATGCGCCGCGAAGGCGTGGTTGAACGCCTCGCGGTAGATGTCCTGGGCATGCGGCGGCAGATGTTGCTGCACCGAGCTCGGAAGCTCTTCGTTGCTCTGGTACGGCATGATGGCGGGCCTCCACGCGCTCTCAACTCAGGACAGCCGCAGACTCACATTCATAAGAAGTACGCCACAGGGCCGCCGTCGCGGTGGCCCTGTGCCCGGCGAGGTCGAGCGCGGCTGGCTCAGTTCCGCTTGATCGCGATCTTCTTCTCCTGCCTCTGCGCCTCCGGCTTCTTCGGCAAGGTAACCGTGAGCACGCCGTTCTTGAAGCTCGCCTCGATCTTGTCGGCGTCGACCCCTTCCGGCACGCCGAACGAGCGCTGGAACGAACCATAGCGGCGCTCGGAGAGGTAATAGTCCTTCTTCTTTTCCTCTTTTTCCTCCCGCTTCTCGCCCCTGATCGTCAGGGTGCCAGCGGCGAATTTGACGTCGATATTGCTTTCCTCCATGCCCGGCAGCTCGGCCGTGATCTCATAGGCATTCTCCTTGTCGACGATGTCGACCGCCGGCGTCTTGCCGACGCTGGTCTCGCCGCGCCAGAACGGCTCGAAGTCCGTCATCCGGCGGCCGAATGGCAGCCGCCACGAGCCCAGTTGGAAATCGTCGAACAGGCGGTCGACTTCCCGTCGCAGGCTCTCGAACGGCCGCCGCTCGGTCGGGCGATCCGTCGCTTTGTCCTCGGTTCTGATCGGCAGTTTGGTTGCAGCTTCAGCCATGTCGTTTCTCCTTGCAACATAACGACGCTCCCGCGCGAATTTCCGCGCCGAATATGCAGCAGATTTAATAGGCCTTCACCGTCCCCGGGCATATGATTTAAATCAACTGCCCGTGACGGAACCTGCCAACGCGCGCCCGCCGCCGGCGATCATGCGTTGCGGCAGCGGTAGGGGGCAAGCGGGTCGCGCAGCGACCTCAGCGCGTTGAGGATCACCGCGACGTCGATGAGCTCCTGCACAATCGCGCCCTGCACCGGCGCAATGAGGCCGAACGACGCCGCGATCATTCCTGCGAGCGAGAGGCCGATGCCTGCATAGACGCTTTGCAGCGCAATGGAGCGCGATCGACGCGCGATCTCGATTGCGGGCAGGACGCGATCGAGCTGATCGACCAGCAGCACCACATCGGCGGCCTCCGCCGAAGCGGCGGCGCCCTTGGCGCCCATCGCCACGCCAACATCGGCCGCCGCCAGCGCCGGTGCGTCGTTGACGCCATCGCCGACCATCATCACCGGGCCGTGCTTGCGTTCGGAGAGCACGACCAGGGTCTTCTGGTCGGGGCCAAGCTCGGACCTCACGGCGTCGATCGACAACCGCCGGGCGACGGCCTCAGCGACATCGCGCCGGTCACCGGTGGCGAGCACGATGCGTTCGACGCCCAATGCCCGCAGCCCATGCAGCAAAGATTGCGTGCCCGCGCGCAACTCGTCGGCCAGGATCAACACGCCGGCGAGCTTGCCGTCGATCCCGACAGCGATCGCCGCAGCGCCCGTCGGCCGCTCGGCGCGGAGTTGGGAGACGCCGGCGTCCGCGACTTTCCCGCGTACGAAGGCGAAGCCGCCGACCACCACGCGATGAGCCTCCACGCGGCCTTCGATGCCCTCGCCCGCGGTTTCAATGACATCGGCGGGGACGGCAAGCTTGAGACCTCTATTCTGCGCCTCCTCCACGATGGTCCGTGCCATAATGTGCTTCGATGCCTGGTCGAGGGACGCCGCGAACCGCAGCAGCTCGTCTGCCTCCCAGCCGCTGTCAGCCCTGATCGAGACGAGGCGCGCACGGCCGAGCGTCAACGTGCCGGTCTTGTCGATCACCAGCGAGCGCACCCGCGCCAACGTCTCGAGCGCGCGCCCGCCCTTGACCAGAATTCCGTGCTTGGCGGCCCGCGAGACCCCCGAGACGATCGCGACCGGCACCGCCAGGATGAGCGGACATGGTGTCGCGATCACCAGCACGGCCACGGCGCGAATGGGATCGCCGCTCCATGCCCAGGCAGCGCCCGCGAGCCCGACCGTCGCCGCCAGAAAAAGCAGAGCGTAGCGATCGGCCAGGCGCGACATCGGCGCGCGCGACCGCTGCGCGGCTGCGACCAGCCGCACGATGCCAGCATAGGTGCTTTCATCAGCGCGCCGTGAGGCGGCGAGCTGGAAGGCTTCTCCGATGTTGGTCGATCCGCTCATGGCCGCGTCGCCGATCCTGTGCTGCACCGGCAGCGCTTCGCCAGTGAGCGCCGATTGATCGAGGACGGCGACCCCTTCCACCACCGCGCCGTCGACCGGAACCACATCGCCCTTACGAACCACCAGCACGTCGCCCGGCGCGATCGCTTCCAGCGGGACCTCTTCGAGCTTGCCGTTCCGGTGCCGGACGGCACTGCGGGGCACCCGCGCAAGCAGCGCCGTCATCTCGCGGCGCGCGCGATGCTCCGCGAAATTCTCCAGATACTGTCCGCCGGAATACATCAGCGCGACCACGACCGCGGCCAGCTCTTCGGCAAAAAAGAGTGCCGCGAGCATCGACAGCGCCGCTACAATGTCGAGACCTACGTCGCCGCGCCGCAAGCTCACGACGATATCGACCAGCAGGACGACCAGGACCGGAATCGTGCCTGTCGCCCAGATCAGGCCGGCGGCATGCTCCGATCCGGCAAACTGCGCGGCGAGGCCGGCGGCCAGCGCCGCGGCGGGCCAGAGCACGATCAGAGGGCGAATAAAGCTCCGAAACTCGGACATGGACAGATGCCCGACCAATCCGAGTTGCGGCTCGACGCCTTCGGACATGCGCTCACGGTCCCTGGATCGACCGCAGGTACAGCACGAAGGCGCGGGCGTCCTCGCGGCTAAAGCGAAACGTCGGCATGTCGGGATGACCCGCCATCAAGCCTTCGCGCAGCCGGTCCATGAACGAATCGAGATCTAATCGACGGTCGAGCCGTCGGAACGGCGGCGCTCCGATATGCCGGCTCTCTCCACTCTTTCCGATCGCATGGCAGGGTGCGCACATGTCTTCAGCGAGCGCGCGGCCGCGCTGCTCCATCGGCCGCGACGCATTCTCCTCGGCGCGCGCAAGCGACAGTCCGAGCAGCAGCAGCGCGACTGCGAGTCTTATGGTCACGTATCAGCGCGCCGTCACTGGCCGAGCTTGCCGGTTTGCCAGTCGGCCCAGTAGAGCGTGACGGCGAATGCGCAAAACGCGACCGCGATGAACGCGATCAAAACGGTTTCCATCGACATCGTGCGAACTCCGAATATTTCACACGATGCCGGGACCTCGGTCACGGCACTTTGATCTCGATCAAACGACAAATCGAACGACGTGTCCTGCCGGCAGCGGGCAGCAGCGCCCGGGAAGACGCACTTGTCTGGGGCGCTGGCGCGCGCGATCCACAGAGCCGAGTACCGCGCCTGACCCGGCCGAGCCGGGCGGACTGCAGCCAACACGATCCATCGTGTGAAAAGCGGTGGTCGGAGTGGCAGGATTTGAACCTGCGACCCCCTCGTCCCGAACGAGGTGCGCTACCAGACTGCGCTACACTCCGCCGCAAGAGCGGTCTTATAACCCGTGTCCCGGAACGGCCGCAAGCAGAGCGAATCCTGATGACCGCCCAGCCGGCGACCCGCGTGATCGAGGTGGCAGCGATCGAGGCCGGCGCGGACGCGATCGAAGAGGCCGCGAGGACGCTCGCCGCCGGCGGGCTTGTCGCCTTCCCCACCGAGACCGTCTACGGAGTGGGCGCCGACGCCACCAACGGCGCGGCGGTCGCGCGCCTCTACGAGGCCAAGGGACGCCCGGCGTTCAACCCGCTCATCGCCCACGTCGCCGACGCGTCCGCGGCGCGCGCGCTCGGCCGCTTCGATCCGGCCGCGGAACGGCTGGCGCAAGTGTTCTGGCCGGGGCCGCTCACGCTGGTGCTGCCCAAACGTGCGGCCTGCCCTGTCGCGGAGCTCGCCACCGCGGGCCTCGACACCATCGCCGTGCGCGTGCCCGGCCATCCTCTCGCCCGCGCCATTCTCGCGGCCTTCGGCCGCCCGGTGGTGGCGCCCTCGGCCAATCGCTCCGGCCACGTGTCGCCCACCACCGCGCAGCACGTGCTCGCCGATCTGCGCGGGCGCATCGAGCTTGTCCTCGACGGCGGACCAACCCCGGTGGGACTCGAATCGACCATCGTCGCCTGCCTCGACGGCGCCGCGCTGCTGCGGCCGGGCGCGCTCGCGCGCGCCGACATCGAGCGCGTAGTCCCGCTCGCCGCGCCGCCGCCTGCCGCCGCGCCGGCGGACCCGGACGAGGTGCCGACCGCACCGGGACAGCTCGCCTCCCACTACGCGCCGCGCGCGGGGCTGCGGCTTCATGCGCGCTCGGTTGCGGCGGGCGAGGCACTGCTCGCGTTCGGGCCGGCGTCCGTGCGCGGCGCCGAGCACGCCGCCATGGTGCTCAACCTATCGCTGCGCGGCGACCTGATCGAGGCCGCCGCCAACCTGTTCTCGCACCTGCGCGCGCTGGATGCCGCCGGGGTCAAAACCATCGCGGTCATGCCGGTGCCGCAGGCCGGACTCGGCGAAGCGATCAACGACCGCCTCACACGCGCCGCGGCGCCGCGTGCGTGAGGCAGCCAGCGGCATTGCGGCACGCGCGATCTGCCGGCGCCTGATAGGAAATCGTCCGCCCGCCGCGCTATATTCGCTGCAGCGCACCCCCACGACCGAGCTCCCGTGATGAACATCATTCAGCCGCCTGCCAAGCGCCTCTCCAATGATCTGCTCGCCCGCTTCGTGACGATCGTCGGGGACAAGCACGCGATCACCGATCCGCAGGCGCAGGCGCCTTATCTCGTCGAGATGCGCGACATGTTCCGCGGCCACACTCCGGTGGTGCTGCGGCCGGGCTCGACCGCCGAGGTCGCAAAAATCGTCGCGCTCGCCAACGAGACCGCAACGCCGATCGTGCCGCAGGGCGGCAATACCGGGCTGGTCGGCGGACAAATCCCGCAGCACGGCGAGATCGTGCTCTCGCTCAACCGTCTCGACGCCATCCGTGAGGTCGACCCCGTGTCCAACACCATGACCTGCGAGGCCGGCGTGACCTTGCAGCGCGCGCGCGAGGCGGCGGCCAACGTGGACCGGCTCTACCCGCAGCTGCTGCCGTCGGAGGGAAGCTGCACCATCGGCGGCAATCTCTCGACCAATGCCGGCGGCACCGCCGCGCTCGCCTACGGGATCGCGCGCTCGCACGTGCTCGGCATCGAAGTGGTGCTCGCGGACGGCCGCGTGCTCGAGAACCTCAACAAGCTCAAGAAGGACAATACCGGCTACGACCTCAAGAACCTGTTCGTCGGCGCCGAGGGCACGCTCGGCGTCATCACCGCGGCGGTGCTGCAGCTCGTTGCGCGGCCGCGCTCGGTGGAGACGGCCTTCGTCGGCGTGCCGTCGCCGCAGGCCGCGCTCGAGCTGCTCGGGCTGGCGACCGAGCGCACCGGCGGCAACGTGACCAGCTTCGAGCTGATGCTGCGCATGGGGATCGAGCTGGTGCTGCGCCACGGCTCCGGCTGCCGCGATCCGCTGCCGTCGCCGCATCCCTGGTACGTGCTGATCGAGCTCTCCTCGCAGGCACGCTCCGGCCTGCGCACGGTGATCGAGGAAATCCTGGCGGACGGCCTCGAGCGCGGGCTCGTCGAGGATGCCGCCATCGCGGACAGCCTCGAGCAGGCCAAGATGTTCTGGCGCATCCGCGAGATGTTCGGCGAGGTGCAGCGCTACGAGGGCGGCTCGATCAAGCACGACGTCTCGGTGCCCGTGGCCGCGGTGCCGGCCTTCATCGCGGAGGCGACCAGCGCCGTCACCGCGCTGATTCCGGGCAGCCGGCCGCTGCCGTTCGGACATCTCGGCGACGGCAACATCCATTACAACGTGACCCAACCCGTCGGCGCCGACAAGGCCGCGTTCCTTGCGCGCTGGGACGAGGTGAACGCCGCGGTGTTCGCGGTAGTGGCCAAGCACGCCGGCTCCATTTCCGCCGAGCACGGTGTCGGCGTGATCAAGCGCGACCTACTTCCGAAGGTGAAGGACCCCGTCGCCTATGAGTTGATGCGGACGCTCAAACGCACGCTCGATCCCAAGGGCATCCTCAATCCCGGCAAGGTGCTGTAGCTCAAAATAGCGACCACTGCCCCTCGTCGGTCTTCGGTTTTTTCGCGCGCCGCTCGCCCGGCGGGCCCGGCTCGGCCGTCGGCGCCGACGCCGGCGGGGCGGGCGCGATCAGCTCGGGGCCGTCGTTGTCGGCGCGATTGACCGCGGACGAAACCTCATAAGCCTCGAGCTGGCCTTCCGGCGCAGCAGCGCAGAGCGCGGCCGCGGTCATGGCATCGATGCGCTCGCAGTCGAGCCAAGCCTGGAAGTTCTCCGGTGGGACAATTACCGGCATGCGGTCGTGCAAGGGGGCAAGCTCGCGGTTGGCGGGCGTGGTGACAATGGCGGCGGTCTCGATCTCCTCGCCGTTCGGACCGATCCAGGTCTCCCACAGGCCGGCGAAAGCGATCGGCTCGCGCTTCTTCGGGTGCACGCAATAGGGACGTCTGCGCCTGCCCTCGTCCTTCCAGTCGTAGAAGCCGTCGGCTGGAACCAGACAGCGGCGCCGGCGCATCGCATTGCGGAAAGCGGGCTTGTCGTTCACCGATTCGATGCGTGCGTTGATGAGCAGCGAGAACGTGCGCGGATCCTTGACCCAGGGCGGGATCAGGCCCCAGCGCACCAGCGCGAATTGCCGCCGTCCCTTGACGATGCGCACGATCGCGATCGGCTGCGTCGGTGCCACGTTGTAGCGCGGCGGAAAGTTCGGCTGCTCGGGATAGCCGAACAGGCGCCGGATTGCCTCCGGCGACGACAGCACCATGTAGCGTCCGCACATGCGGGCCTTGTCCCGTTCAGCAGGCTGCACTAACCATAGCGGGTCACCGGCGGAAGACGACCGCACCGGAATTCCTGTAGATAATGCGCGCGAGCGGCGTCGCCATGCCGGATGCGAGACGTTACCCCGAACGCCCCTATCTCGCCGCCAGCGCCGCCATCGTGCGCGACGGCAAGATTCTGGTGGTACGGCGCGCGCGTGCGCCCGCCAACGGCCTGTTCACGCTGCCGGGCGGGGTGGTCGAGACCGGCGAGACGCTCGCGGAGGCGGTCGCGCGCGAGGTGCGCGAGGAGACCGGCATGACGATCGAGCCGGTCGGGCTCGCCGGCTTTCGCGAGACCATCGTGCGCGATGCCGATAACCGCGTGGAGCGCCATTTCATCATCCTATGCTTCGCGTCGCGCTGGCAGGCGGGGGAGCCCGTCCTCAACGAGGAGCTCAGCGAGGCGCGCTGGCTCGATCCGACGGAGCTCGCGGGCCTGCCGACCACGCCCGGTCTCGCGGAGATCGTGGCGGCGGCCTTCGAGCGCCTGCGCGAGGCCTGCTGACGGTGCGCCCGGGCGTGCCTTGTTTCCGTCCGGTTGGGCCGCGACAATGGCCACAACGCCCCTGTGAGCCGATCGTCATCGCCCGCCGATCCATGCTGCCCCGCGTCCTGATCACGGCTTGCCTTGTCGCCGCGCTGGCCACGGCGGGGGTGCCTGCGCGCGCCCAGGGCGCGCCCGCGCCCTTCGACGGCAGTCTGCAGCGCCTCGCCGAAATCCTTGGCGCGCTGCACTACCTGCGCAATCTGTGCGGCGCCAATGAAGGCCAGAAATGGCGCAACGAGATGCAGGCGATCATCGATGCCGAGGCTCCCGGGGGCGACCGGCGCGCCCGCATGATCGCCAGCTTCAATCGCGGCTACCGCGGCTATCAGCAGACCTACCACAGCTGCACCCCGGCCGCCGACCTGGTGATCCGCCGCTACCTGGAAGAGGGCTCCAAGATCGCCCGCGAGATGACCGCGCGCTACGCGAATTGATGCGCCGCCACTGCGCGGCGCCTCGCCACGCACCCAGCGCGCGCCATGCCGTCAGTCCGGTGAAAGAGCGGGGGGGTTCCGGGTCGGACCGGGCGGCGGCCGCGCCCCGCATTAACCGTTCCCTAACGTGCGCTCTAGCCGCCCGCGAGGCCCGTGCTAACGTGTGGCCACCGCGTCGATTCCGGCCCCGGACTGATACACGCATGAC
>DATBKV010000059.1:0-9342 GCA_036555745.1 Xanthobacteraceae bacterium
CCGCCGCCGGCGCGTGAGGGAGGTTGCCATGACTTACATGCCGAAGATCGACCGCCGCTCGTTCCTGGTCGGCAGCGCCGCGGTCGGCGGCGGGCTTAGCCTCGGGATGCAGCTCCCGTTCGGCCCCGACGTCGTGCGCGCCGCGGATGGCTCACCGGAACTCACCGCTTGGGTCGTGATCAAGCCGGACGACAGCGTCATCATCCGCATTGCGCGCTCCGAGATGGGGCAAGGCACGATGACCGGCCTCGCCCAACTCGTCGCCGAGGAGCTGGAATGCGATTGGTCGAAGGTGTCGACTGAATTCCCGACCCCGGGCGAGAACCTCGCGCGCAACCGCGTGTGGGGCAGCCAGTTCACGGCGGGAAGCCGCGCTATCCGCGAATCGCAGGAATATGTCCGCAAAGCCGGCGCCACCGCGCGGACCATGTTGATCGCGGCCGCGGCGAGCGATTGGAAGGTGCCGGCGTCGGAGTGCAGCGCCTCCAACAGCGTGATCACGCATAAGCCATCCGGTCGTACGACCACTTTCGGCAAGGTTGCCGAGACCGCCGCCAAGATCGAGCCGCCGAAGGACGTTCCGCTCAAGGATCCCAAGGACTGGAAGATCGCGGGCAAGCCGCTCAAGCGGCTCGATACCGCACCCAAGCTCACCGGCGAGCACGTCTACGCAATCGACCTGAAGCTTCCCGGCATGGTGTGCGCGGCGATCAAGGATACGCCGGTGTTTGGCGGCAAGCTCAAGAGCTTCGACGCCGCCAAGGTGCAGAGCATGCCCGGCGTCAAGCAGGTCGTGAAAGTCGGCGACAGCGCGGTCGCGGTGGTGGCCGAGCGCTGGTGGCAGGCGAAGACCGCCCTCGACGAACTGCCGATCGTCTGGGACGAGGGCGAGAACGCCAAGGTCTCGAGCGCCACCATCGCGGAGTTCCTGAAAGGCGGGCTCGATGCCGAACAGGCCTTCGTCGGCAACGAGCACGGGGACGCGAAGCAAACGATCGCCAAGGCGGCGAAGAAGGTGGAGGCGGTCTACGCCTGTCCCTACCAGCACCATGCCACCATGGAGCCGATGAACACGACCGCGCTCTACACGGCCGATCGCTGCGAGGCATGGGTGCCCACGCAGGTGGCCGAAGCCGCGTTGGCTTCGGTATCGGAGGCTTCAGGCCTGCCGCTGGCCAAGTGCGACGTGCACAAGATGCCGCTGGGCGGCGGCTTCGGCCGGCGCACCGCCCATGATTTCGTGACGCAGGCGGTGCTCATCGCCAAGCAGATGCCGGGCACGCCGGTGAAGCTCTTGTGGTCGCGCGAGGAGGATATGACGCACGGCCGCTACCATCCCGTGACCCAAGCGAAAATGGTGGGGGCCTTCGACGCCGACAACAACCTCACCGCTCTGCACATGCGCATCTCCGGCCAGTCGATCCTGGCCTTCGTCAATCCGCAGGGCCTGCAGAACGGCAAGGATCCGTTCGTGTTTCAGGGGCTCAACCCCGGCGGCACCGAAGGCGTGTTCGGCTACACGATTCCGAACCTGTTGATCGACCATGCCATGCGCAATCCGCACATTCCGCCGCACTTCTGGCGCGGCGTGAACAACAATCACAACGCCATCTATCTCGAGTGCTTCATGGACGAGCTCGCCCATTCCGTGGGCCAGGATCCGCTCGAGTTCCGCCGCAAGCTGATGGCCAACCATCCCAAGCATCTCGCCGTGCTCAACGCGGTGGCGGAGAAGGTCGGCTGGGGAAAACCCGCGCCGCAAGGCGTCTATCGCGGCCTTGCCCAGCACATGGGCTACGGCAGCTATGTCGCGGCGGCCGCGGAAGTGTCGGTGACCGACGGCAGCAAGATCAAGATTCACCGGATCGTCGCGGCCACGGACTGCGGCCATGCAGTCAACCCGGCGCAAATCGAGCGGCAGATCGCGGGCTCGTTCGTTTACGGCCTGTCCGCCTTGTTCTACGGCGGATGCACCGTGAAGGACGGCCGCATCGAGCAGACCAACTTCCACGACTACAACTCGATGCGCATCAGCGAGATGCCGCACGTGGAATCGATCGTCATGCCCTCGGGCGGTTTCTGGGGCGGTGTCGGTGAGCCGACGATCTTCGTCGCGGCGCCGGCGGTGCTCAACGCCTATTTCGCCGCAACCGGCAAGCGCATCCGCTCCTTCCCGCTCAGGAGCCACGACATCTCGTTCGCCTGATTTGGCGCCGTGAAGCGGGGCGCGGCAGCCGGAAGGCTGTCGCGCCTATCTTTTTGAAAAACCATCGCGCAAGCGCCGCGCCGGCACCACGGGAGCACAGGTCGCGTGCCGGTCTTTTGTTCCGGCCGAGGGCACAAAGCCGCACGTGCGAGATGAACCTGCGACGGCGATGACTCGAATCTGCGCACAAACGGAAACGAAATCCGCGCTCGACGGTTGTTTGAGGAGGAAATTGCTTCCCACGTTCGACCAAGAAGCAGCACTCACCGCGACCCCATGCGCCGCTCACACGACAGTCCTGTGGAGACCCCGCATGGTTCGACGGACCAGCTCGCCGGCGCCGGCCATCGCCAACCGGCCGAGGTGTCCGACGCTACCGCAGGCGAGCGGCCGGCAGGTGGCGAGGCCGCGCGCGCGAGCGAGACCCGGTCCGGACACTTGCACACCGCCATGGCCGGCCGCGCCTTGTTCGCGGCCATCAAGGCGGACCTGACCGCTTTCGGGAGGCACCTCGGCTTGCTGCTGGTCTCGGCGCGGGAAAGCTGGCGACGCCGGCAACCCATCCGGGGCGGCAAGCGCAGGCGGACCGAGGCCGACGGTCCGGTGCCGCGGCGCCGTCGGCTGATCGTGCCGCTCATCACAGCCATCGCCGTGGTGGCGCTGCTCGCCGGCCTCGTGACCGCGGGCGGCATCCTGTGGGCGCTGCACGGCGGGCCCATCGCTGGCGCACGGGCGCAATCCGACCGGCCCTCGCTGGTGCTGGAGACGGCGGACGGCCGCCCGCTCGGGCGTATCGGCCCGCTCGCCGAGGCGGCGGCCCGCAAGGACTTTCCGGACGTGCTGGTCAACGCGGTGCTGAGCATCGAAGACCGCCGGTTCTACCGGCACCTCGGCATCGACCCGCTGGGCATCCTGCGCGCAGCGCGCGCGAACCTCGGCGCGGGCAAGATCGTGGAAGGTGGCAGCACGATCACGCAGCAACTCGTCAAGCTGCGCCTCATGGCTGGCCGCGAACAGACGATGGAACGCAAGTTGCGCGAGGCCTTCGTCGCGCTCTGGCTCGACTTCCGCATGGACAAGGATGCCATCCTCACCGAGTACCTGAACCGGATCTACCTTGGCGCGGGCGCCCATGGCGTCGCGGCCGCCGCTCGCATCTACTTCGGAAAGCGGCTGGGTGAGCTCTCCGTGGCCGAAGCCGCCATGCTCGCCGGCCTGATCAGGGCGCCTTCGGAATACAACCCGTTCCGCAATCCTGAGGCGGCTCGCCAGCGCGCCGCGCAGGTGCTCGACGCCATGGTCGAGACCGGAGCGATTGACGCCAAGACCGCCGCTGCGGCCAAAGCCGCGCCGGCTAAGGTGAAGGCCACCGCTGGGCTTGCGCGGGCCACGTCCTGGTTCGCCGACTGGATCGCGAAGGACGAGTTTCCGAAAGTGGCCGGCGCGGACACCCGCAGCATGAGGGTGCGCACGACCCTGGTGCCAGAACTGCAGCAGGCCGCGGAACGGGTGGTTGCGGACGCGCTCAAGGCGTCGCGGCGTGGCGGGCCGTCGCAGGCCGCGCTCGTCGCCATGCGGCCGGACGGCGCCGTAGTCGCCATGGTTGGCGGGCGCGACTACGATCGCAGCCAGTTCAATCGCGCCGCCGACGCCAAGCGGCAACCGGGATCGGCATTCAAGCTGTTCGTCTACTACGCCGCGCTGCGCAGCGGCTATTCGCCCGACGACGTCATCGACGCCTCGCCGATCCGGATCAAGCGCTGGCAGCCCGAAAATTTCGGCGGCCGCCGCTATGGCACAATGACGCTGGAGCAGGCCTTCGCGCACTCGGTCAACACGGCGGCGGTGCGGCTGGCCACTCAGGTCGGGCTGGACAAGGTGGTGGCCGCCGCGCGCGATCTCGGCATCGACGCGCCGTTGTCGGCGGTACCGAGTCTCGCGCTTGGCACCTCGGAGCTGACCCTGGTGGACCTCACCGGCGCCTTCGCATCGGTGCGGGCGGGCCGGCGGGTTGACCCGTTCGGCATCATCGCATTCGGGCCGGAGAACCAGGGATTGCGCACCCTCGGCGCGCCCGCGGGCGGCGCGCTGTCACACCGCGAAGAGCTGATGGCGCTGTTGCGCAGCGTGGTGACGAGCGGTACCGGCCGGCGCGCTGACACCGGCGGGTTCGTCGCCGGCAAGACCGGCACCAGCCAGGACGAGCGCGACGCTTGGTTCATCGGCTTCAACGAGGCGCTCGTGGTCGGCGTGTGGGTCGGCAACGACGACCATTCGCCCATGCAGGGCGTGACCGGAGGATCCGTGCCGGCGCAGATCTGGCGCCGTTTCGTGGAAGCGGCCGGCGCGCTCGCGCGGGCCAGACCGCACATTGCCGCGGAGCAGACGCCGGCGCTGGCGGCCGCAGCGCCGGACGCCGTCGCCACGGAAGGCCGAGGCAATGCGGGCGACCTCTTCGGGTCCCGCGCCGCCACCGCCGCGGAGGGACCGCAATGCGACGTCGAAGCCTGCGCCGACGCCTATGACTCGTTTCGAGCTTCCGACTGCACCTACCGGCCCTACCGGGGCGGGCGAAAAGTGTGCTCGATCGCCCCCAAATCCGTGGCGCAGGTTCCGAGCAACCCGTCCTGCAACGTGGATGCGTGCTCGCGCCGTTACCGTTCGTTCGACGCGACGGACTGCAGCTATCAGCCGTATGGCGGTGGGCCGCGCCGCTCCTGCGACGCCGACCATTGAGGGCTCGCCCCGCCCAGACATTCGCTGCCCGCGAATCCAGGGGTGACGCACGGCTCAGGTGCGACCAATCGCCACGATGGTCGAGACATTTCGAGTTCTCCCGCGTTCCAGCGCTGAACTGTCGCGGCTTCGCTCCGGTGGAGGGGCGTAACCTGCAATCAATGCCCCAGCTGCGCCAGGCCGAGCGCCCCTGGCTGGCGCTTCACGAGCAAAACAACAACGTTGAACCAGAGGGAGAATCCCATGTTGAGGACGTCCATGCTCGCAATGGTCGCCGGCACTGTGACCTTGGCGATCAGCCAGCCGGCGGTGGCCGGGGCCGTCAATCTCAAAGTGACGACCTGCCTCGCCCGCAATCATGACTACACGCAGGCCTTCCTGCAGACCTTCGTCGATCCGATCAATGCCAAGAAGTCGGACGTGACGCTCACGTATCTCGGGGGGCCGGAAGTGACGCCGTTCAAGGAGCAGGCCGCCTCGCTCAAGCGCGGACTGGTCGACATCATTGCGTGCCCGGCCGCCTACTACAGCGGCATGTTCGCCGAAGCGCGCTTGCCCGGGGCGCAGACCGTGTCGGTGGACGAGATTCGCAAGAACGGCGCCTGGGACATGATGGAGGAAGCGTGGAACAAGAATCTCGACGCCCATTTGCTGGCCTGGGTGTTCGATCACGGCGCCCAGATTTTCTACACGTACTTCCTGGCCGAGCCGAAGCAGAGCAGCAAAACCGGGCTCGATCTCAACGGCCTTAAGATGCGCTCGACCCCGCTCTACAATCCGTTCCTGATGGCCATGGGCGCCACCACGGTCGTGATGGCGCCCGGCGACGTCTATGCCGGCCTGCAGCGTGGCGTGGTCGACGGGCTGGCCTGGCCGTGGGGCTCGGTCGCCAAATACGGCTGGCAGCGCTTCCTGAAATACCGGGTCAAGCCCGGCTACTTCAGCGCGAGCCAGCCGCTGATCATCAATCTCGATAAATGGAAGGGCCTCAGCAAGGCGCAGCAGGACCTGCTGACCAGCCAGGCGCGCGTCTACGAGACCGATGGTGCGGCGATCGTGATCCAGAAAGGCAAGGAAGACGACGCCAAGCTCAAGGAGTCCGGGGTGCAAGACATCGAGCTCAAGGGCGACGTGGCAAAGGCCTATCTGGAAACAATCTACAGCGCGAAATGGGCGCAGAACGATGGACTGCACTATACGGTCGACTACAAGAAGCTCAAATCGCTGCTCTACCCCCCGCCCCACAAGGGCAGCTGATCGAGCCTCCCGCGTTCGAACGACACATCCACCCGCGTCAGGGCCGGATGCTGTTGCGATCGAATGCGGGGCCGTGAGCGCGCGGCGGACGCGCGCTCACATCAGGCTTGGCAGGAACAGCGCGATGCCCGGGGCGATGACCAGCAGCACGATCAGGATCACGTCGCAAACCAGGAACGGGAAAGCCGCGCCGGCGACCTCGAACAGCGTCGTGCCTTTTGGCGCGATCCCGAGCATCACGTAGAGCAGCAGTCCGAACGGCGGCGTCAACCCGCCCATGTCGATGGTCAGCAGCAGGAACAGGCCGTACCAGATCTTGTCGAAGCCGAGATGCTGCGCGATCGGGAAGAAGATCGGCACCGCAATCAGCATCATCGACACGCCATCCATGAACATGCCGAGCAGGATCATCACCCAGAACATGGCAAACAGAATCCACAGCGGGTGAAGATTGAAGCCGCCGACCCAGCCGAGCAGCCCGGCGCTTGCGCCGGAAAATGCGAGCAGCTGGCTGAACACGGTCGAGTTCATCAGGATGAAGAAAACCATCGCCGCAACGCGGACCGTCGAATCGAGGGCGACGACGATCGCCTTCCAGGTCAGCGCGCGGTACATCGCGGCAAGCATCATCACGCCCAAGACGCCGAGCGCCGCCGACTCGGTGGGGGTCGCCCAGCCCAGAACGATGAAGCCGACCACCATGAACACCACCACGCTCATCGGCAGAATGTTGAGCGCGGCGAGGCGCAGCCGCTGCGCCCAGGGCGGCGGCTCGACATCGTAGGCCGGTGCACCCGATGGATTGATGAGCAGCTGCAGCCGGATCATCGCGGCAAACAGGCCGGCCAGCAGAAAGCCGGGAATGAACCCCGCAACCAGCAGCTGGCCGACGTCGATGCTGGCGATCGCCGCCAGCAGCACGCCGAGCGCCGATGGCGGAATGATCATGGCGAGGCTGCCGCTGCCCAGAACCGGGCCCATCGACATGCGCGCGCTGTAGCCCCTGCGCCGCATCTCCGGCACCATCAGCGATCCGAGCATCGCGGTGTTGGCCATCGACGAGCCGGTCAGCGTGGCGAACAGCGCACCGCCGGCGACGGTCAGGTAGCACAGCCGTCCCGGCAACCGGCCGAACAATACGTCGAGGCCATCGAACACGCGCGCGGCAAGGCCGGTGTGGAAGAACAGCGAGCCCATCATGATGAACATCGGGACCGGCGCGAGCGTGAAGCGGGAAATAAGCGTGGTCGAATTGGCGACCACCTGGAGCGTTGCTTCCGTGTTGCCGCCGCTGAACACCAGCCAACCGACGATGTTGGTGGTTATGAAGGCGAGGGCGACCGGGAATCCCAGCGCCAGCATCGACATGATCATGCCGAGCAGCAGCGCAAAGGCCCAGTACCACTCCATGGCTAGGCGCTTTCCCGAAGGTCGCTGCGTCTGCCGTACATCGAGTCGTAGCCGAACAGGAATCGCATGAATTCGATGGCGACGAGCAGGAAGCACAAGGGAATCGGCGCGTAGAGCAGCCAGATCGGCATGTCGACGGCGCGGATGTCGATCTCGCCGTCCCTGATCGCCGCGATCAGCAGGATCAGCGCGTAGTAGGCGACGGTCAGAGATGTCGCGACACAGACGAGATAGACGAACTTCGCCACCACCCGCTGCAGCGCCGGCGGCAGCAGCTGGGTGATCGCGTCGATAAAGACATGGGCCTTGTTACGGGCGAGCCAGGGGGCCGCCAGCATCGTGAACCACAGCAATCCGTACTCGACGAGGACGCTCGATGCTTGCCACGGCCGGAACCCAACGGTTCGGATCAACACGTCGCTGACGATCAGAAGGAAGACGGCGAAGATGATGACGCCGGAGAGCACCTTCAACAGGACGAGGAACTGCAGGTAGACGGCGGCAACCCGATTCACGACCGGCACTCCCCGATGCGTGATACCAAACGGCGGATTGCGTTTGCCACCACCGCGTCGCCTCTCCTCGGCGGCATGATAGTGCATATCCGGCCATCGGCCGCTGCGCGCTATGGTCGCGCACCATAGGGAGGTGCGTCGTCGCCGGCGCCGCCAGCCGCGAGGCGGTGGGCACGCCGGTGTTCGGCGGCACGATCGCGGCCGCGCTCATCGGATTCTCCTCATTCCGCTGCTCTGCATCGCCCCGGAGAGCTTGCGCGCGCGCGTCGCGCCGGAGTGCGAAATGATCGCGGGCATGACCGCGCAGAGGTCAGCTTGCAGACGGCAATCCAAACATCGCGCGGATATCGTCGAAGAACCGACTTTGGCCAACTGCGACATAGAGCGGCTCAAGACTTTTTCGCACGCAAAAGCACCGTTCGTTCTCTCGGCTAAAGCGTGCTACCGTCCCCTCCGTTCGGGAGCGTCGCATGGCGACCTGCATCCGACGGCGAGAAGTCATATTCACACTCGGCCGCACGGGTTTTCCATGAGCAAGGCTTTACTGACGCTGCAGATGCCGTCCCCACCGGATCCGGTCCCTGTGGTGATTGATCCCGCGACGACCGCGCTCCTCATCTTCGACGTCATCGAGCATATTTGCGCGCGCCAGCCGAAATGCCGGGAGCAATTGGTGCCGGCCGTCGCGTCACTGCTGGAGCGGGCACGGCAGGCGGGCGTCGCCATCGCCTACGGGACGCGGACCGCAAACATGTCGACATGGTTGCCGGAGGTTGCTCCTGCGCCAGGCGACATCAAGATTGAAAACCATGCCCAGGACCGATTTTACAACACCGATCTCGACAGGGCGCTGAAGGCCAAGGGGATCACAACGCTTGTTCTGACCGGCTGGAAGATAAGCGGCTCGGTGACCTATACGTCGGTGGGCGCAACGTTGCGCGGCTATACCGTCGTTGTCCCCGTCGACGCGACTTCAGACGCGACGGATTATGAAATCGTCATCGGAAAGTACCAGATCCTCAATCAGAACAGCGCGAACGCCACGAACGAGCCCTTGAAGCCCAGAGCCTCAACGCTAAGCCGCACCGACTTAATCAGCTTCAAATAGTGCCGCTCCAGTAGCGCACTGACGAGGTGATCGAATAGCTGTCCAGTCCCGGTGTTGGCACGAAAGCCGACATCAATCCATGTCCGCCCTTCGATCGCTATTGGGGACGA
>DATBKV010000060.1:0-60838 GCA_036555745.1 Xanthobacteraceae bacterium
AGCGCGCGATCGTCAACAGCCTGCTGCTCGCGGCGCTGGCGGCGACGATCGCCGTCGCGATCGGCGGCATCATCGGCTGGATCGATCTCCGCACCACCGCCTGGGGCCGGAAGCTGCTCGACTATGTGGCGCTGGTGCCGCTCGGTCTCCCCGGCATCGTCGTGGCGGTGGCGCTGCTGCAATTCTGGCTCGCCACGCCCTTCCCGCTCTACGGCACGCTCGGCATCCTGCTGCTCGCCTATGTCGCACGCTACATCCCGCTCGGCGTGCGCGCGGCCAACAGCTCGCTGCGCCAGGTCGATCCCTCGCTCGAGGAAAGTGCGCAGATCCTCGGCGCCAGCTGGACCACGACGCTGCGAGAGGTGACGCTGCCGCTCATCCGGCCCGGCCTGTTCGCCGGCTGGCTGTTGGTGTTCGTGCCGGTGATCCAGGAATTGAGCGCGTCGATCCTTTTGTTCTCGTCGAGCTCGATCACGCTCGCGGTCGCGGTCTACAATCTCTACGAGACCGGCTATATCGAGCCGGTCGCCGCGCTCGCGATGATCAACATGGCGATCATCGGGATCGCAATCTTGCTCGCCTATCGCATCGGCGGGCGCTCGATGACCTCGCGCGAGGCCGCGCCGGTCAGCAACTAACAGGTTCAACAGGGTAGCGTAATGGCGGGCATCACGATCCGTGGCTTGTCGAAGAGCTTCGGCGCCAATTCCGAGGTCGCGGCGGTCTCCGACATCTCTCTCGAGATCGCGGACAATTCGTTTGTGACGCTGCTCGGGCCTTCCGGTTGCGGCAAGACCACGACGCTGCGCCTGATCGCGGGCTATCTCGTGCCCGATGCCGGCGCGATCGAAGTCGACGGCCACGTCATTTCGTCGCCCTCCGCCGTCGTGTCGCCGGAGGCACGCGGCATGGGCATGGTGTTTCAGAACTACGCGATCTGGCCACACAAGACGGTCTATGAGAATGTCGTCTTTGGCTTGAAGCTGCGCAAGGTGCCGGCGGCCGAGGCGAAGAAGAAGGTCACCGAGGCGCTGGCGCTGGTCAATCTCGCCGGCCTCGAGCAGCGCTATCCCAACGAGCTCTCCGGCGGCCAGCAGCAGCGTGTTGCGCTGGCGCGCTCGCTGGTGGTCGAGCCCAAGATCCTGCTGCTCGACGAGCCGCTCTCCAATCTCGACGCCAAGCTGCGCGAGCGCATGCGCACCGAGCTCAAGGAGCTGCAGCGGCGCACCGGCATCACCTTCGTCTACGTCACCCACGACCAGGCCGAGGCGCTGGCGCTCTCCGACCGCATTGCGGTCATGAACGCGGGCCGGCTGCAGCAATATGGAACGCCGTCCGTGGTCTATGCCCGCCCGGCCAACCGCATGGTGGCCGATTTCATGGGACTGGTGAACCTGGTGCCCGGCGAAGTGCGCGAGGTCGCCGGCGCCCGCTGCGTGCTCGCGGCCGGGCTTGCGCTCGATGTCCCGGCCTTAGATGGGCTGGCGCCGGGAACGGCGGTGGACGTCGCCATTCGCCCGGAGAACATCCGCTTGCGGCCGCCGGCGGGCGCCGCCGCCGCGCAGCGCGCGAAGATCACCAGCCACGTGTTTCTCGGCAATATCAGCGAATATTACGCGACGCTGCCGGACGGGCAGGTGCTGCGGGTGCAGACGCACCCGCTCGAGCGCTTCGCTGCCGGTGACGAGGTTGCCCTCGAGGTGGACGCAGCGCAATGTAGCGTGTTCCGCCGCGAGTGAATGGGAGGAGCTTTGCATGAACAAGCCGGTTTCGCCCGCCGCCGCCATCCGCGGCGAGGAGCATTGGACCAACAAGGGCAGCGACGTACGGCTGTTCCTGTGGAACAAGCATGCCGGCGATCCCTCGGGGCCCTTGGGGCGAATCCTGTTCGTGCACGGCTCGTCCATGGCCTCGCAGCCGACCTTCGACCTGCACGTGCCGGGGCGCGCCGATTCCTCGGTGATGGATTTCTTCGCGGTGCGCGGCTACGACACTTGGTGCGTCGACATGGAGGGTTACGGGCGCTCCACCAAGACCCGCGACAACAATGCGCCGATCGCCTATGGCGCGGACGACTGCTTCGCCGCCGCCAGCTATATCGCGAAGCTGCGCGGCGCGCGCCCGCTACTCGTCTACGGGATTTCGTCCGGCGCCTTGCGCGCGGCGCTGTTCGCGCAACGCCATCCGGACATGGTGGCGCGGCTCGCGCTCGACGCCATGGTATGGACCGGTGAGGGCTCGCCCACCCTCGCCGAGCGCAGCAAGCGGCTGCCCGAATTTCGCGCCAAGAACCGCCGGCCGATCGATCGCAAATTCGTGCGCTCGATCTTCGAGCGCGACCATCCCGGCACCGCCGACGACGCGGTGATTGAAGCGTTCGCCGATGCCATTCTCGCGCTCGACGATTCGGTGCCGACCGGCACCTATGTCGACATGTGCGCGAACCTGCCGGTCTGCGATCCCGAGAAGATCACGGTGCCCACCCTGATCATGCGCGGCGAGTACGACGGCATCGCGAGCTTGGCCGATCTCATCCGGTTCTTCGAGAGGCTGCCCAATCCCGACAAGCAGTTCGCGGTGATGCCAGGCATCGCCCATGCCTCGTTCCATCAGAAGAACTACGCCATCTGCTACCACATTCTGGCGAGCTTCTTCTCGCAGCCGGCACCGATCTACAAAAGCGAACACTGAATCAGGGCGATGAACGCGTGAGAGAAAGCCCAAGGAGGCGCGATGCTCAAGCTGATGCTCACACTGGCGGCGGGATTGCTCGCGCTTGCTCCCGCCCGCGCCCAGGACGGGCCCGACCTCGCCAAGGCGAAGGCCGAAGGCAAGGTGGTCTGGTACACGTCGACTCCGATCGCGCAGGGCCAGAAGATCACCGAGGCGTTCCAGCAGGAGACCGGCATCAAGGTCGAAATGTTCCGCTCCGGCGGCTCCGCGATCCTGCGCCGCTTCCAGCAGGAGACCGATGCCGGCCGCATCGCGGCCGACGTGCTCACCCATTCCGAGCCGGCCGCCGCCCACGCGCTCGGCAAGAAGGGGCTCTTCGTCGCCTTCAAGCCGAAGAATTTCGACAAGGTGCCCGATGCCGCCAAGGACCCCGACGGGCTGTTCGTGGCGCAGCGGCTCAACATGATGACGCACTATCTGCGCAGCGACAAAATCGCCGCCGCGGACGAGCCCAAAACGTGGGACGCCCTCAACGATGCCCGCTACAAGGGCAAACTCGTGATGACCGACCCGTCGTTTACCTCGCTGCAGGTGTCGGTGGTCGGCATGATCGCCAAGACGCGCGGCTGGGGCTTCTATGAGAAGCTCAGATCGAACGACATCATGATCGTACAGGGCAATCAGCAGGTGTCGGACATGCTCAAGCGCGGCGAGCGCCTGATCGCGGTCGGCGCGCTCGATTCGTACGCGGCCAATCTCCGGAAGGAAGGCCATCCGATCAAGACGCTCTATCCCGCGGACGGGGTATTCGTCATTCCCTCGCCTACCTCGGTGGTCAAGGGCTCGCCCAATCCCAACGCCGCCAAGCTGTTCGCGCAGTTCATGCTCAGCGATACCGCGCAGAAGATTTTTCCCGCCGACGGCGGTTATTCTGCGCGCATCGATATCGCGCCGCCGGCGGGATCGCCCGATCTCAAGAGCCTGAACATCATCGCCGTGGACGACGGCTATGTTGAGAAGGAGACCGCCCGCATCAAGCGGCGGTTCAGCGAGATTTTCCAGTAGGAAGTCCCTGGCGCCGACCGGCGTCCCGGCGACAACGGCCCGATCGCACCGCGCAATCCGGAGCCCGTGCCATGATGCGCTGGTTTCAGGCGCTGCTGCCGCGTGAGGAACGCTTCTTCGACCTGTTCGTGCGCCATTCCGACGCTGTGGTCGCGGGTGCCGAAGCGCTGCGGCAGATGCTCGACGGCGGTGAAGCCGTTCAGCGTCATTGCCGCGCCGTGATGCAGCGCGAGCACGAGGCCGACGAGATTACGCGCGAGGTGCTGATCGCGGTGCGGCGGACCTTCCTCACGCCGATCGACCGCGGCGACATCAAGGACCTGATCACCTCGATGGACAATGCCATCGACCAGATGCAACAGGCGGCCAAGGCGATCATGCTGTTCGACCAGAGGTCCTTTACTTCGCAGCAGCGGGACATGGGAGACGCCATCGTGAGGTGCGCGTCGCTGATGCGGGAGGCGATGCCGCTGCTCTCCTCGATCAACACCAATGCAGGGCGGCTCAACGAGATCAGCGAGCAGTTCTCCCAGATCGAGGGCCGTACCGACGAGCTGCACGACGCCGGACTGAAGGAGCTCTATCAGGCCAATCAGCGAACGAACGCGATGGCCTTTCTCGTCGGTGCCGAGATTTACGATCACCTGGAAAAGGTAGTCGACCGTTTCGATGATGTCGGCAATGAAATCAGCGGCATCGTCATCGACAATGTGTGAGGTTGCTGCGCCTGTTCGAGGCTAGAGCCGAAGCACATGGATGCGGTTGCCCTCGCTCTGCCGGTGATGGTCGCGCTGATCCTGGTCGCGCTGGCGTTCGACTTTCTCAATGGACTGCACGATGCCGCGAATTCAATCGCGACCATCGTCTCGACGCGGGTGCTGCGGCCGCAGCACGCCGTCGCCTGGGCCGCGTTCTTCAACTTCGTCGCGGTGCTCGTCTTCGGCGCACACGTGGCGACCACGATCGGGACCGGCATCGTATCGCCCGACATCGTCGATCCGCGCGTGGTGTTCGGTGCGCTCGCTGGCGCTATCGTCTGGAACATCATTACCTGGATGCTCGGCATTCCCTCGAGCAGCTCGCACGCGCTGATCGGGGGCCTGGTCGGCGCGGGCGTGGCCAAAGGCGGCATCGAGGTGGTGGTCTGGGACGGCCTGGGCAAAACCGCCGCGGCGATCGTGCTCTCACCGCTAGCAGGCTTCCTGCTGGCGCTGCTGATTTTCCTGATCGCCGCCTGGAGCGTCATGCGTTACACGCCGTTCGCCGTCGATCGCCTATTCCGCCGGCTGCAGTTCATCTCGGCCGCGCTCTATTCGATTGGTCACGGCGGCAACGACGCGCAGAAAACCATGGGGATTATCGCCGTGCTGCTCTACTCCCAAGGTTATCTCGGAAACGAATTCTACGTGCCGCTCTGGGTCATGCTTTGTTGCTACGCGGCGATGGGGCTCGGCACGTTGATCGGGGGTTGGCGTATCGTGCGAACCATGGGCTCGCGCATCACGCGGCTCACGCCGTTTCAGGGCTTTTGCGCGGAGGCCGGCGGTGCCATCACGCTGTTCGCCGCGACCGAGCTGGGCATCCCCGTGTCCACCACCCACACCATCACCGGCTGCATCATTGGGGTGGGGACCGCTCGCCGCGTCTCGGCGGTGCGCTGGCGCGTGGCGAACAACATCGTGGTCGCCTGGATCATCACCATCCCGGCGGCCGCCGCCATGGGCGCCGTCGCTTACCTGCTGGCCGGGCTGCTCGGGTGAAGCGCGCCGAAGGGCGTGCCCCTGCCTGCGCAGCGGCACGGGGGCTGCGCCGGGGCAAGGTCACACCAATACCATCCTTCCGCCATTCTGGCAGCGCAGGAAGAGCTGGCTGAGGGAATGGGGGATTGCACGATGTCGCAAGCATGGTTTGCACGCCTCGGCGGGCGCCTCGTCGCCATGGCGGCGCTCGCGGCTTTGACCGCGTGCGCCGGCGAGAGCGCCTTGCCCACCGGCGAGCCGAGCTTCTACCGCAGCCTCGCGACCACAGACGCCAAGGTCGACGCCTCCGCCGCCGCTTCGATGATCTCGGGCTATCGCAAGAACAACGGACTGCCGGCGGTGACCATCGATCCGGAATTGATGAAGCTCGCCGAGGTCCAGGCCAGGGGCATGGCGAGCCACGACAAGCTCAGCCACGACATCGTCCACTCGTTCCATGACCGCCTCAAGGAAGGCGGCTATCACGCCTACACCGCGGCCGAGAATGTCGGCGCCGGCTATCACACCCTGGCGGAAGCCTTCTCCGGCTGGCGCGACTCGCCGCCGCACCGCGCCAACATGCTGCTCGAGGGCGCCACCCGCATGGGGATCGCCGCCGCCTACGCGCCCAAATCGAAATACAAGGTGTTCTGGGCCTTCATCATCGCTCGTCCCGACGAGCGGCGGGTGGCCAATGCGCTGCAGCGCTAGACCAACTTAACGGCGGTTTGCGCGCCAGCGTCAGTCCGGCGCGGGCCCCTGACCACCGGTGGAGCGCGGTTGCGACGTGCGGCCGAACACGCCCGGACGCCGGTGCGCGAGAACGCTGCGATAGTGCGGCACCGGCCTCTCCCTCGCCTGCCGGTCGAGCAGGCGCAGCGCGTCCATCACGTCGTCGAACTCGACCGCGCGGCTCGCTCCCGGCGGCCGGCGCAAGGCCGGCGCTGCCTCCACCGCGCACGCGTCGGATGCCCATGAGGCGAGGATGGCTCGCTTCTCCGACAAGGTCAGATCGGGATCGCTGACGACGTTGATGGGATGCTCGAAAGCTTGCCCCGGGTGTAGCAGCGCGTCGAGGTCGAGCGGGTCGTCGCCATGCCCGTCGCGCCCGACCCGCCTCGGAATGAAGTCGTTCTTCCTCACAGCCACATCCTCCCGCGAGACATGGATATACGGAGGTCGTGCCAGGGGAGCCCCGACCGGCCGGCGGGCTCGCTGGCATTTTGGCGGCCAACGATTTAGTCGCGCCCGCAGCGATTTCAAGAGCCGCGAATGAGTCTCCGCGGCTTAAGGTAAACCGCTGACACCCATAAGGATTTTCCCGATTGCTGCTGGTCAGCCCGGGTTCGCCCCGACGAGCTCGAACAATCTCTGGCCGAAGCTTTCCCGGCCCTCCTCGAGCAACGGCCGCACCGCGGCGCGGAAGCGCTCGTGCTCCGCCGCCGTCAGCTCCAAGATCTCGCAGCCCTCCGCCGCGATCGCGGCGCGCGCGGCCTCCTCTTCCCGCACGTGCAGCTCGCGCTGGAAGGCGACCGCGTCTATCACCGCCGCGCGCATGGCGCGCTTGAGATCAGCCGGCCACGCGTCGAACGCGCGGCGATCAAGGAAGATCGGACGCGAGATGTAGAAATGTCCGCTCAATGTATGGAACCGATGAAACTTGTGCACGCCGTAGGTAACCGTATTGGAGAGCGGGTTCTCCTGCGCGTCGATGGTGCCTGCGCGGATCATTTCGATCGCCTGGGTGAGGTCCATGCGCATGGGCACCGCGCCCAGCAATTCGAACGTGCGCGCCTGCACCTTGCTCGGCAGCACGCGGATGCGCATGCCCGCGAGATCGGCCGGCGTTCGCACCGCCCGCACGCGATTTGAGATATGGCGAAAGCCGTTCTCGAACCAGCCGAGGACGCGATAGTTCACCCGCTCCTCGATTTTGCCGGCGAGAAAGTCCCCGAGCGCGCCGTCCATCGCCGCGCGCGCGGCCTCGCTCGATGGGAACAGGAACGGCAGGTCGACGATGCCGAGCTCCGGCACGCGGTCGGTCAGGTAACTCGATGATTGATAGCCGAGGGTGAGCAGGCCGTGCTCGACCAGCCACAGAATGTCCTCGGCGCGATAGCCGAGGTCCATGATGTTCCAGACATACTTGATCTCGACGCGGTCGCCGAGCTCCGCGCTCAGGCGGTCGCCGATGAATTGAAGCGCGCGGCTGAAGCCGGTGATGGCGGGGCCATAGCCTCCCATTCGGATCTGAATCGCGTCGGGCATTGTCGCGTGCAGGTCCCGTCAGGAGGTCGGCGCGGCCGGCTGGCTCAGCGCAACTGCGACCCCCGAAGCGGCCAGTCCGACGCCGAGCGCCAGCAGGATGCCGCCCACGCCGGTGGCGGCCGCGAGCAGGCCCGCAAGCGCGGGAAACACGATCTGCCCGACGCGGTTGCCGGTCATGCGCAGCGTAAGCGCGGTGCCGCAGACCTCCGGCGGCGCCAGATACATGACGCCCGAGAGTGTCAGCGTCGAGGCGATGCCCATCGCAAAGCCGAGGCCGATGAGAACCAGGTACATCGCGGGCAGCGAGAGCGGGAAGGCCAGCAGCAGGAAGCCCGCGGCGCTGCCGAGCATGCTCACGAGCGTGAGCGGCATGCGGCCGACCGCGAAGATCAGTCGCGCATAGCCGGCGCGCGAGACCAGCGAGGCGACCGAGCGGACAGTCAGCAGCAGGCCGATGTCGCTGGAATCGATCTGCCGTTCGGTCCCGAGGGCGGGCAGGTAGATCACCAGCAGGTCGAGCGCGGTCACCGTCACCACGCTTGAGACCATGACCGCGAAGAAACCGCGCAGGCGCAGCAGCCGGCCCACCGGGATGAGATCTTCGGAATGGTGCGGCTGCGCCTTGCCGCGCGCGGGCCGGATCATGAGCGCCACGATCATGCTGGCGCCAGCGGCGGCGAGCCCGATGGCGAACAGGGCTTGCGTCGGCGGCACCGCTGCGGAGCCGCCGAGCCAGCCCACCACGAACGGCCCGAGGCCCTGTCCGATCGAGGCGGCGACCATGTAATAGCCCAAGGCGGCTTCGCGGCTGCGCACGCCGCCGGCGCGCACCGCCAGCATCTGATGCCCTGCCATGCAGAACATGTGTCCGAAGCCCAAGAGCACGCTGAAGCCGAGAAGGTGCATCGCCGATCGCGGCCATGCCCAGAAACCGATGCAGGCCGCAAAGACCAGCGCGGCGCCCGTCCAGGTCGCCCTGGCGTCGTTGCCACGGTCGATCCAGCGACCGACCTGCAGCGCTGTGAACACCGGGATGATGGCAAAACCGGTGGCGATGATGCCGAGCCAGATCACGGGCAGGCCGAGCTCGATCGCCCGGTAGGAGGTGGTGATCCGGATGATGAGGATCAGCGTCTGGGTCAGGACCACATGGACGAGGAACGGGACCAGCAGGCGATAATCGATGTCGCTCGCTCGGGCGACGTATGCGCTCGGCTCCTTGCTCATCGATGGATTCACTGTCCCGTGCGCGGAGCCCTCATGCGCGGGTCCGTTGCAAATATCTGTTTACCGGCTCATTCCCAACGCGCAAAGGCCGCCGACGCGCAGCACCCGAGATCGGACAGGCGCGCCATGCCGGATGCTCGAGGGCACGCAACTGGCCGCGCGAGCGCCCGGAACTGGCAACCGCAAGACGGCGCCGCCGTGCGGAATGTGCCTGAGATGACAGGGCTTTTCCGCCAACCGCGCCGCCAATTGGTCCCTTCCAGGTCAATTTTTTTCCTCAATTCTCAATTCAACTCGTCGTCTCGTTCGGGGATCACGCCTGGGATTGGGGATTTCTTAACTACTGTTCTGGCTTGGAAGGTGCGCGCTGACGCTGTTGTCGCCCTGGGGAGGGTTACACGCGCGCCGCTGCAAGCGGGACATCTCTCCCAGAGTGATCGGCAGGGGGGTTCCTTTGGTCTCACAGTCAGTGGCTGTGATGCGCCATGCGCGTGCGCTCGCACCTTCGCGCCGGATGCCGGTGAGAATGCCGGCGCCGGTGGTGATGCCGCGCCCGCCGGCCCCGGTCACACGCCGGTCGCCGCCTGCCCCGGCGCTGCGCCCGCCCGCAATCATATTGACGTTGCGCCAGCCGGCGATCGTGCTGGCGCTGCGCGACCGCGTGATTGCGCTGGCGCCGCGCTGGTCGGCAATCGGCGCGGCGTTGCGCCGCCCAGCGCGGGCATTGGCTGCCGCGCGGCCTTACGGCCTGTTCGCGCTCAAGCTTGCGGCCGGCGGCGTGATCGCCGGCGTCGCGGTGCTGGCCGTTATGAACAATCGCACCGGCAAGCCCGCGGCTCCGGTCTTCGATCTCGCGAGCAACGAGACCGTCGTCTATCGCCAAACCTCGCCGTTGCACGCGCCGGTGGGCGCCGACGAACAACCGAGTGGCCCCGTTTCATATTATCGGCGTGCCATTCAGACCATTCAGTTCCTCAATCCCAATCCGCGTCTGGCGCTCGCCTCCGCGATACCCGACTCGCCGCAAGGCTTGGTCAAGGTGCACGGCTTCGCCGCCTTCGCGCCTACCGACGCGGTGGAATCGGAGAGCATCGTGCGGCGCGCCCGCCCGCCCGGCGCCGACCCGATGGATGAGATCGACGACTATTTGTGGGAAGTCTATCAGCGCGAGCCGGTGAAGCGCGATTCGACGGGAGACTTCACCTGGAAGGATCCCGCCTCGGCCAAGCGCATGGGCATGTCGCTCGAGGACTATGTGATCGGCGGGATGGATCCGGGATTTCGCGAGCAGCTCTATCACGCTGGAAAGGCGATGGACGCCGACGGCATCAAATGGTCGATCCTGAGCGCCTTCCGGGACGACTACCGCCAGCGCCTCGCCGCCGGGTTCAAGGCGCGCGTCGGCAACTCGCTGCACGGCGGCAGCCGCCGGACCGGCGGCTACGGCCATGGCCGCGCCATCGATATCACCGTCGCCGAGGGTGAGCCGGAGGTGGTCTGGAAATGGATCGACGCGCACGGCGCCAAATATGGGCTGCAGCGTCCGATGCCCGGCGCCGATCCGGCGCACATCCAGCAGGCGGGCGAAGGTCACAAGGGCTCCGCGGTCGCCTCGCGCGGGTCGCGCACGCGATTTGCCGCCGCCAGCCATGGCCGGCACAAGCACAAGGTCAGGGTCGCCCGCGCAACGCGTTGACGATCTTGCCTCATCGTTCGGCGACGCCGGCCGCCGGGTGAGCCGGTTTCTCTTTCCACGCCAGCACGATCCGCTCTCGGTTTTCTGTTTTGCGCATGCCCTTGTTGGAAAACCGGTGCCCACTGTTGCGGGACATGCGCTAGCCTGCGCTGCGATGTACGCAGCTCCGGTCCTTCCCGCCGCCCGCGACTACGACGCGCTCTGTCGCTCGTTCCGCTGGCGCCTGCCGGCGCATTACAACATCGGCGTCGACGTCTGCGACCGCTGGGCCGAGATCGAACCCGGCCGCACCGCGATCTTCGACCTCGGCGTCGGCGGCGTGATCGAGGAGATCAGCTACGGCGCGTTGCGCGAGCAGTCGAACCGGCTGGCCAATGTGCTCGCCGCATGCGGCATCGGGCGCGGCGATCGAGTCGCGATCCTCCTGCCGCAATCGCCGGCGGTCGCGGCGAGCCATATTGCCATTTACAAGCTCGGTGCCATTGCGCTGCCGCTGGCGATGCTGTTCGGCGTCGAGGCCATCGCCTACCGGCTCGAGGATTCCGGCGCGCGCGCGCTGATCACCAACGCGCCCGGGCTCGCCAAGCTCGCTGGCGCGCGTGATCGGCTGTCGGCGCTCGCGCTCGTGCTCTCGCTCGACGGCGCAGCGCAGGACGCCCAGGACTTCCATGCGCTGCTCGCGCGCGCGGCGTCCGGCTTCACGCCGGCGCGCACCACCGCGGACGACCCCGCTTTGATGGTCTACACCTCCGGCACCACCGGCCCGCCGAAGGGCGCGCTGCATGCCCACCGGGTGCTGCTCGGCCATCTGCCCGGCATCGAGATCCCGCACGAATTCCTGCCGCAGGCCGGCGACCTGTTCTGGACGCCGGCGGACTGGGCCTGGGCGGGGGGTCTGCTCAATGTGCTGCTGCCGGGGCTGCACTACGGCGTGCCGGTGGTGGCGCACAAATTCGAGAAGTTCGATCCCGAGCAGGCCTTCGCGCTGATGGCGCGGATGGGCGTGCGCAATGCCTTCATCCCGCCGACCGCGCTGCGCATGCTGCGCTCGGCGCCGCCTCCCAAGGCGGCACTGCGGCTGCGCTCGGTGGGCTCCGGCGGCGAGGCGCTCGGCGCCGAGACCTACGAATGGGGCAAGTCGGCGCTCGGCCTCGCCATCAACGAGTTCTACGGCCAGACCGAATGCAATCTGGTGGTGGCCTCGTGCGCCGCCATCGGCGTCTCGCGTCCCGGCGCCATCGGCAAGCCGGTGCCCGGCCACCGCGTGGCGGTGATCCGGCCGGACGGCTCACTCTGCGCACCGGAGGAGCTCGGCGAGATCGCCATCGCCCGGCCCGACCCCGTGATGTTCCTGGAATATTGGGGCAAAGGCGACGCAACGCGGGAGAAGTTCATCGGCGATTGGATGACGACGGGCGACCAGGGGATGACCGACGCCGATGGCTACGTGCGCTTCATCGGCCGCGACGACGACGTCATCACCTCGGCGGGATATCGTATCGGGCCGACCGAGATCGAGGACTGCCTGATCCGTCATCCGGCGGTGGCGCTGGCCGCGGCGGTGGGAAAGCCCGATCCCGTGCGCACCGAGATCGTCAAGGCGTTCGTCGTGCTCAAGCCGGGCCATCGTCCGTCCGACGCGCTCGCCACCGAGATCCAGGATTTCGTCAGGACGCGGCTCTCCGCGCACGAATATCCGCGCGAGGTCGCCTTCATCGAACAGATGCCGATGACCACGACGGGCAAAGTGATCCGGAGACTGCTGCGGCAGCGGGCGTGACGCCGCGCGGGACGCTCGCGCCCGTGAAGCGACGCTGGGAGGAGGAGCATTCGATGCGCAACTTCGCACCACGGGCGATGCTCGCCTTCGCTATCGCCGCCACGGTGACACTGGCCGCTGCGCAGACCGCGCGTTATCCGAGCCGCACCATCGAGATCGTGGTGGCCTACGGCGCCGGCGGATCGACCGATCTGGTGGCGCGCGCGCTGGCGCAAAGATTCCAGCAGCGGCTTGGCCAGTCCGTGGTCGTGCTCAACAAGCCGGGCGGCAGCGGCACCATCGGCGCCGCCCTCGCCGCCCGTGCAAGGCCCGACGGCTACACACTCTATGTCGGCTATACGTCCGAGACGGTCATCGTGCCGCAGCTCTCCAAAGCTATCCAGTATTCGATGGACGATTTCGACCCGATCGCGGTGACCGGACTGGTGCCGCTGGTGCTGATCACCTCGAACAGCATGCGCGCCGGAAGTTTGCGCGAGCTGATCGCGGAGCTGCGCGCGCAGCCCGGCGAATTCACTTATGGCGGCGGCATCGCGAGCCCGCCGCACGTCATGGGAGCATGGTTCAACCGGCTCAACAATCTCGACGTCGTGCACGTTCCCTATCGCGGCGGCGGGCAGGCGGTGGCCGACGTGGTCGGCGGCCACATCGATCTGTTCTTTGCCGGCTTGGCCGCGGCGAAGGGCGCGATCGATTCCGGCGCGGTCAAAGCGCTTGCCCTGACGGGCGACACGCGCTCTTCCGCGCTGCCGAACGTGCCGACCTTCAAGCAGGCGGGCGTCGGCGGCTTCGACCTGGCGAGCTGGAACGTGCTGCTCGCGCCGAAGGGACCTCCGGCAGAGGTGCTGGCGCTGCTGCGCCGGGAAACCTCGCTCGCGCTCGAGGATCCCAAGCTGCGCGAGCTCTATGCCGCGCAGGGCGTGGAAATGCCGGCGACGACCGACGTGAAGACCTTCCTCGCCAAGGAACGCGACAATTTCGGCCGCGTGGTGCGCGCGCTCGGCATCAGCATGGAATAGGATGCGCGGCGATCGGCGGCGGAAACGGCGGCCGCGACGCGCGCTTCCGAGCGCCGCAACTGCACGGCCAACGCGCCGCGACGACCTCGCAGCCGATCAGGCGGCGTCGCCTTTGAAAGCGGTGTTGTGTCGGGGAAACCAGACATGCCCCTTCAGCATGTAGTGCCAGTACATCATCGGCAGACCAGTGACTTTGATCCACCAAGCGACCCAATGCTCCTTTGCGGGGTTCAACGGCAGCGTGGGCGTCACCTTCCCGCCGTAGATGAATTCGGCCAGAATAGTCTTGCCGAAGGCGGTGGTCAGTGGACATGACGCATAGCCGTCGTAGCCGCCCTCGACCGGCGCTTTTCCCATCATCTTGAGAATGTTGCGCACCACGACTGGCGCTTGCTTGCGCACTGCCGCCGCAGTCTTCGAATTGGGGGTGGACGAGACGTCGCCGAGCGAGAACACGTTGGGATAGCGCACGTGCTGCATCGAGTTCTGGTTCACTTCGACCCAGCCTGCCGGGTTTGCGAGCGGGCTCGACTTGATCTCCTCGGGTGCGCTTTGCGGCGGAGACACGTGCAGCAGGTCGAAGGGAACCGTGTTGCGCTGCCCCTTGGTCTGCTCGCCGACCGATTCGAATGTCGCGGTTTTCGCCGCTCCGTCGACCGCCACCAGGTTTTGCTGATAGTGCACCTCGATGCCGTAGCGCGCCGCGACCTTGACGAGTTCGCGGGCAAAGAACGGAACACCGAAGATCGTCGGCGCGTGGGTATAGAAGTGCAGGCTGCAGTCCTTGAGAATGCCTTCCCGGCGAAGGTGGTCGGCGGCCAGATAGGCGATCTTCTGCGGCGCGCCCGGACACTTGAAGGGCAGCGGCGGCTGGGTAAACACGGCGCGACTGCCGGGCCTCAGGCGCTGGATGCAATCCCATGTGTAAGTGGCATGCGCGGGGGAGTAGTTGCTGCACACGCCATTCTTGCCGAGTGTCTCGGCAAGTCCCGTGATCTTGCCCCAGTCGAGCTTCACGCCGGTGCAGACGACAAGATAGTCGTAGGTGAGAGCGTCGCCGTTTTCCAGCCCAACCGTGTTTTTCTCCGGCTGGAAGCTTTGCGCCCGGGCGCGAATCCAGCGCACGCCAAACGGTATCAGGCTTTGCTCCGCGCGCTGTGTCCGCGCCAGCGGATAGATGCCGGCGCCGACCAGCGTGAAAGCCGGCTGATAATAATGATCCTGTGCCGGCTCAACGATGGCGACGTCCGCGCTCGGCGCTTGGCGCTTGAGGATTGCCGCGACCGTGATGCCCGCGGTGCCGCCACCGATGATGAGAACCTGATGATGTGTTGAGCCCGCCATGGTAACCACCCCTGTGCTTGTTTTTTGCTTTCAGTGCCCGCGCGCCGTCGCCATCGAGTTTCGAACTCGCTCGAGCCGAGGCGACTGCGATCGGCGCCGGCCTGAATGTGCGCGCGGTGATCGCTGGATGCGCCTGTCGCGCCATTCATCATGGAGCTTTTCTGCACCGCCCGCAATGCGCCGGTAGTCGACCCATTGACCGATACACCATTTGCGCGTGAGCCGGAAACAGCGTTAATCTCCGCGCCAATTCCGGCTCTAGCCGCAATAGTGCAGGGAGACGCCAATGGCCTACACGCTCGAGCAATTCTGCGCCGAAACGCGCGCCATCCTCAAAGCCGGTCCGCTGGCGCAGGCGCTGCCGCAGATCGCCGACCGGCTGTCGAAGCTGCTGAAGAATCCCGACTTCGTCGCGGACACCTTCAGCGACGATACGCCGGTGGGCAAGCGCGAGCTCTATCACGACCCGGAAACCGACTTCTACGTGCTTGCGCACGTCCAGGAAGGTGGCAGAACCGGAAAGCCGCACAGCCACGGCAGCTCATGGGCGATCTACGGCAACGCGCGCGAGCTGACCGAGATGACCGAATGGCGGCGCGTCAATCCCGAGAGCGAGGCTCACGCCGAGCTGGTCGCAACCAGCAGATATGCGATGGGTCCGGGCGAGACACGGGGATACGGTCCCGGCGTCATGCATTCCACGCGCCACCCCAAGAAGGCTTGGGTCATTCGTGTGACGGGCACCGATCTCGACAAACTGCCGCGCTACCATTTCCGCAAGCAGGACAAGATTCTCGAACAGGCGTGAGCGGGCCGACGACGCCGCGATGAATGCGGTGCCCGCGCAATCTAAGATACCCTCGCAGTCGTGCCGATATAGGCGGCGATCACCCGCGGATCATTCAGCACTTGAGCCGGCGCGCCCTCGGCCAGCGTGCGGCCGTAGTCGAGCACATGGATGCGGTCGGCGAGATCGGCGACCATCTGCAGGTCGTGCTCGATCCAGATCATCGTGATCTCGAGCTGGTGCTTGATGCGCAGGATGAAGCGCGCGAGGTCCTCGCGCTCATCGCGGTTGAGCCCGGCGGAGGGCTCGTCCAGCATCAGGAGCGCCGGCTCGAGCGCCAGCGCGCGCGCGAAGCCGACCAGCTTCTGGATGCCGAACGGGAGATCGGCGACGAGCGCGTGGCGGTAACGCTCGAGCTCGACGAATTCGATGATGCGCTCGACCGCCTCGCGATGGCGCACCTCCTCGCGCCGCACCGAAGGCAGGAACAGCATCTCGGCCAGCGGGGTGGTAGCGATGCGCGCGTGGCGGCCGGTCAAGAGGTTGTCCAGCACTGACATCTGCGCGAACAGCTCGCCGTGCTGGAACGTACGCGCCAGCCCGAGCCGGGCGATCGCGTGCGGCGCGCAGCCGCCGAGCTCCTCGCCGCGGAAGCGGATCGCTCCCTCCCCTTGATAGATGCCGCTCACGCAGTTGAGCACGCTGGTCTTGCCGGCGCCGTTCGGTCCGATCAGCGCGAACAGCTCGCCCGCGCCGACGGCGAGCGAAACCCCGTCGAGCACGGTGAGGCCGCCGAAGCGCAGCGTCAGCCGATCGAGGGCGAGCTCAGCCATACCACCTCCGGCTGCGGCGATATTGCTTGACCTCGCGGTAGCTGCGCCGCTCGCCGCCGGCACGCCCGAGATAGAATTCCTGGATCTCGGGGTGGCTGCGCAGGCGCGCGGCGGTGCCGTCGAGCACGATGCGGCCGTTCTCCATCACGTAGCCGAAGTCCGCGATCTCGAGCGCCACCGTTGCGCTCTGCTCTACGATCAGGATGGTGATGCCGAGCTCGCGTCGGATCTCGGTAAGCCGCCGCAGCAGGTCCTCCACCACGACCGGGGCCAGCCCGAGCGAGAGCTCGTCGACCAACAGCAGCTCCGGGCGGCAGACGAGCGCGCTGGCGAGCGCCAGCATCTGCCGCTCGCCGCCCGAGAGCAGGCCGCCGATGCGCCCCTTGAGCTGTGCGAGCTGCGGAAAGAACTGGTAGACCAGGGCCTCGCGCCGCCGCCGCTCAGCCGGGCTGGTGCCGCGCGGAACCGGCGCCGCCAAGTTTTCCGCCACCGTGAGATTGGGAAAGACCTTGTCGCGCTCCGGCACCAGCACGATGCCGCGGCGGGTGTTTTCGTGCGGCGGACGATTCTCGATGCGCTCGCTCTTGAAGGCAATCGCGCCCTCGCTCACGCGCGCGTCGTCGAGGCCGAGGAAGCCGGAGATCGCCCGCAATGTGGTGGTCTTGCCCGCGCCGTTCGTTCCGAGCAGCGCGACGATCTGCCCGGCTTCGACCGCGAGCGTGATTCCCTGCACCGCGCGCACCGCGCGGTGATAGACCACCTCGAGCTTGTCGACCGCGAGCAGCGTCATCGGCGCGAGCCCGAGGCGGATCGGTGCCGGAACGGCCACAGCAGGAAATAGCTCTGAATGCGATGCCAGATTCCAACGAGCCCCAGCGGCTCGAAGATGAGAAAGCCGATCATCACCAGGCCGAACGCGGCATAGTTCATCGCGAACAGCAGGTCGGCGTAGCGTTGCGCGCCCGGGAGCGCGAGCAGGCCGGCTTCGATCAGATACGGGAAGAGCGTGACGAAGCCCGCGCCGAGCAGAGCGCCCAGGAGCGAGCCCATGCCGCCAACGATCACCATCGCCAGATACTGGATGGTCAGGAACAGCGAGAACGCCTCGACCGAGACGAAGCCGCGGTAATAGGCGAACAGCGCGCCGGCGACGGCGGTGATCGCAGAGCTGATGACGAAGGCGAGCACCTTATAGCCGGCAATTCCGATGCCGAGCGCCTCGGCCACGGTCTCGTGCGCGCGGATCGCGCGCCAGGCTCGTCCGGTGCGTGCGCGCAGCAGATTGAGGCAAAGCAAGAGCGTCGCGGCCGCCGCCGCTAGCAGGATGAAGTACCAAGCGCGGCCGTCGCTGATGGAGATGCCGCCGATCTCGGGCGGATCGATCAAAATCCCGGTCGAGAAGCCGCGCCGCGCTTCGTACTCGCCGCCGAGATAGATCACCACGAAATGCAGGGCGAGCGTGCTCACCGCCAGGTAAAGGCCGCGCAGCCGCAGCGACGGCAAGCCGAAGATCACTCCGAGCAGCGCGCCGACGGCGGCGGCCGCCGGCAGCGTGATCCAGAACGGCGCGTGCGTCTCGCGGAACAAAATCCCTACCGTGAACGCACCCGCCGCGATCAATCCGGCGTGTCCGAGCGAGATCTGGCCGGCATAGCCGGTGAGCAGCATGAGCGAGAGCGCGCCGACGCAGGCGAGAAAGACCTGGCAGGCGAGATCGAGCAGGAACGGCGAGGCGACGAGCGGGAACGCCAGCAGCGCCAGGACGAACAGCACGAGGCTGCGGCGCTCGAGCCGCGTGCGGACGAGCGTGAGGTCATCCTCGTAGCGGGTGCGGAGGTAGCCGCTGGCGCGCGGCTGCCTAGACACGATCGAGCTCCTCGCGCGTGCCGAACAATCCCCATGGACGCACGATCAGCGCCGCGATGAGCACCAGGAACGGCACCACCTCGGAGAGGAGCGGATCGATATACTGGATCGCGAGCACCTCGGCGCCGGCGACGATGACGGAGCCGATCAAGGCGCCGACGAGGCTGTCAAGGCCGCCGACCAGCGCCGGCGCGAAGGCCTTCAGCCCGATCACCACCATGCTCTGATCGAGCCCGGAATCGAGCGCGATCAGCATGCCGGCGATCGAGCCGGTCAGGGTCGAAAGGCCCCAGGCCAGTGCGTAGATGGCGTTCAGGTTGACGCCGCGCTGTGCTGCCAGCAGCGCGTTCTGCCCGGCGGCGCGCATGCGCACGCCCCAGCGGCCGAAGCGCAGGAACACAAACAGGCCGCCATAAACGAGGACTGTCATCACCACGATTAGCGCCGCGCAAGCCGAAATTCGCGCGCCGCCGGCGAGCTCGATCGAGCGATTGACGAATCCGAGCGCCTGCAACGGATGCTGTTGGGTGGCCGACCAGACCAGCACGATCGTGCCGCGCAGCAGGATGCCGATGGCGACGGTGGTGAGGATGGCGGCCAGCACCATCTCGCCGGTCATCTTGCGCATCAGCAGGAGGTAGACCAGGACCCCGGAAGCGAGGCTGAGCACCACGGCTGCGGCGATCGCGCCAAAGGGATGGCCGACGAACAGCGAGGCGGTGCTGTAGAGCAGATAGGCGCCAAGCATGGCGAGCTCGCCGTGCGCCATATTCATCACCCGGCTGACGCGATAGATCAGCACGTAGCCGCAGGCGAGCAGCGCGTAGATCGCCGCCAGGACGGTGATGTTGACGATGAGCTGCACGAGTCAGCGATCAGTGGGCGGATCGTTTCCGGGGCGCGGCGCAGCACGATGTGATGCGCTGCAGACCCGGGATCGTCCCGGCCTGTGGCGGTCCCGGATCAGCGGCGCACCGATCCGCGTGCGCTTTCGCGCGGATCGCATCAGCGTTTCCGCATGTGCTTCGCACTGCACCGCGTCCGGGACACAGCCAACATCACTTCACGTCGTATCCCACCCAGTCCTTGGTCACCACCACCGCCGATTTGGCGGGGTCCCAGCGATAGACGCGATAGTACTGGCGCGTGCGGAAATGGTTGTTCTTGCTCCACTCGATCGGGCCCCCGCGCAGGCCCTGCGTGTCGAGCTTCACGTTTTCCATCGCCGCGCGGATTTTTGCCGGGTCGGCCGGCCAGCCCGCCTGCTTGAGCACCGCCTCCAGCATCAGCCCGCCGATCCAGCCTTCGGTCATCTGCTCGGCTGGATAGCGCACGCCCTCCTTCTTGGCCGCGTCCCTGATCAGCTTGTGGACCGGCAGGTTGTCCTGGAACAGCGAGTTCGCGCCGATGACGTAGAACTTGCCGTCCTTGATCCGCCCCAGCTCCGCTTCCGCCTCGATATGCGCCCAGGTGATGTAGTCGTCCTGCCAGCCGAGCCGGCGCAGCGCCTCGAACGTCTTCACCTCAGTCACCCACGGCGCCCACGAGAATATCCAGTTCGGGTTGGCGTCCTTGAGCTTGGTCGCGAACGGCGTGTAGTCGGCGGTCGGCGGCGGAATGACCTCCTTGTCGACCGGTGTCATGCCCATGGCCTTGGCCTCGCTTTCGGCATAGTCGATCTCGCCGCGCGAGAGCGGAATCGCCATGGCCGCAAAGCCGATCCGCACCGGCCCTTTGGCGGTTTCCTTGATGAAGGCGAGAGTGGCGCGGCTGTCGTAGCCGCCGGCATAGGCGGTGCTGCAGAACTGCAGCGCGTCGGCGGGCGGATAGACTTCCTTGGGGCAGACCGCGCCCATGAACATCAGCGGCACGTTGGCGCGCTTTGCTTCCGCAATCACCGGCGCGTAGGTGGAGGACAGGCTCGACAGGATGAGCAGGCTAACGTGGTCCTGGGTCAACAGCCGCTTGGCATTGGCCGCCGCTTTCGACGGCTCGGCGGAATCGTCGAGCACCACCAGCTCGATCTTCTTGCCGTTGACGCCGCCGGCGGCGTTGAGGCGGTCGACGTAGAGGCGCAGCCCTTCGATCGGTGGAGCATTGGTGCTGGCCGGCGGCCCGGTCAGCGCCCCGCTGACGCCGATGACATAGGCATCTTGCGCCAACGCCGGAGACGCCAACGCGGCGACGGCCGCCGCCGCTATCACAATTCGTCGCAGCATCCAATCCTCCCTGGTTTTTCCTCACGCGGTCTCGACCGCGACCGCGGCGGCAATCAGCCGCTCCTCGCGATCATCGTACATCTCTTCGACCAGCCTCCTGAAGCGCTCGTACATGAGGTGGCGCTTGACCTTGCGCGTCGGCGTGATGGGCTCGCCCTCCTCCTCGGGATCGAGCGCCTTCGGCAGGATGCGGAACGCCTTGATCTGCTCCGCTCGCGCAAGCGCGCCGTTCGCGCGCTCGACCTCGCCGGCGATTAACCGCGCCACGTCGGCGCTGACGGCGAGACTGGTGAAGCCGGTATAGGGCACGTCGTTGCTGCGCGCCCAATCCGCGACGGTGTCGGCGTCGATCTCGATCAGGGCGGTGAGATATTTGCGTCCGTGACCGAACACGACCGCTTCCGCGATATAGGGGCTCGCGCGCAGGATGGTCTCGATCGAGGACGGCGAGATCGTCTTGCCGCCGGCAGTGACAATGAAATCGCGTGCGCGGTCGAGGAGGCGCAGCGTCCCGTCGTGCCATTCGCCGATGTCGCCGGTGCGCAAAAAGTCGTCCTCACCCTTGACCGCGCGGCTCGCTTCCGCATTGTTCCAGTAGCCGTCGAACAGATCGGGACTCCGGACCAGCACCTCGCCGTCGTTGGCGAGCTTCACCAGCCAGCCGGCGGGCACGGTGCCGACGTCGCCCGGGCGCGGAAACGGGCCGCGCTGTCCGCTGATCATGCCGCCCGCGGTCTCGGTCTGGCCGTACATCTCGACGACATTGACGCCGAGCATCTGCCAGAGCGTCATGGTCTCCGGCGGCAGTGGTGCGCCGGCGCAGATCACGAGCTCGAGCCGGTCGAAGCCGAGCTTGTTGAGAATCGGCACGAACACGCCGGCGCGGCAGGCGCGATAGAGCGCAGCGCGCGCGAAGCCCGCCTCGCCCGACCAGCGCCGTCGCGCGTGGCTGCGCGCGAGGCCGATCGCAAGCTCCGCCACGGCGCGCTTGGCGGGCGAGGAATTGAGGATTCCGAGCAGTACCTGCGAGCCGAATTTCTGCAGGTAGCGCGGCACGGTGAACAGCACCGTCGGCGCCACCTCGAACAGGGTGGTCGGCAGGTCTTCCGCGTCCTCGCCGAAATGCGGCACCAGGCGCGAGATCAGCGGCAGGGTCACCGCGATGTCGCGGCCGAGCACGTGGCAGAGCGGAAGGTAAGCAATGGTGCGATGCTCGCTGTGCGCCAGCGTGGGATAATGGTCGACGATGTTGGCGGCGGCGGCGAGATGCTTGCCGTGCGCGACGAGCGCCCCTTTGGGGTCACCCGTGGTGCCCGAGGTATAGACGATGAAAGCAGGCGAGTTCGGCTCGAGCCGCGCCGCCTGCCGCTCCAGCCAGGCAAGGTCGTCCGCTGCCGGCGCTGCCAGCAGGGCGCGATAGCTGGTCAGCTTGGGATGCGCATAGGCGAACATCGCGGAATCGTCGAGCACGACGATCCGCCTCAGCTGCGGCAGCCGATCGGCGAAGCCCAGGATGCGGTCGACGTACTCCTGGTCCTGCGCGATGAACAGCGCGGCCCCGCCGTCGCGCATCTGGTATTCGACCTCCGACGCCGACGCGGTCGGATAGATGCCGAAGACGATCGCCCCGAGCGTTTGCGCCGCGAGGTCGCAGATCACCCAGTGCTCGCAGGCGTCGCCCATGATGGCGACGCGCTCGCCGGGCGCAAGGCCGAGGCCAGCGAAGGCGCGCGCCGTGCGTGCGACCAGCGCCGCATAGTCGCGCCAGCGGCGCTCGCGATAGATGCCGCGATGCTTGGCGCGGAACGCCACTGCGTCCGGTGCCGTGTGCGCGCACTCGCAGAGCAGCTGCGGCGCACATTTGCGGCGCAGCGCTTCCCGATCGACCGGTGCCGTTACGCCCATGCGACGGCCTTTGAGAGCGTCCCCGAGAATTTTTTATAGCCCAGCGTGAGCGCGAATTCTATAGCTCAATAGACGGCGCAGGGGGCGGCATTCGAGGCCCTGTCAATGCTTGCCCCACAGCTGCTTGCTGGCGAGATCGGCGCCCTGGCGCAGGGCCTTGAATTTCTCCCAAACCACGGTGGGGTGCACTTCCGTGCGATAGAGCGCCTGCGAGGAGAAGCCGCAATCGGCGGCGGCGATCACGTTCTCGCGCCCGACCAGCTTGGCGTAGCGCAGGATGCGTTCGGCGATCAGCTCGGGATGCTCCACGATGTTGCTGGCATGGGTGATCATGCCGGGGCAGAGCACCTTGCCGTCGGGAATCTTGATGCGCTCGAACAGGTGATATTCGTGCTCGTGGCGAGGATTGGCGGCCTCGAAGCTGTACGAGCCGGCGTTGATCTTGAGCATGTAATGGATGATGTCGGCGAGGCCGGCTTCGTAGAGGCGCGGGCCCTCGTTGATCCCATAGCAGGTGTGAAAGCGCACCATCTCGGCCGGAATGCCGCGCAGCGCGGCGTTGGTGGCCTCCACATAGATCTCGGCGCGGCGTTTCTTCGCGGCGTCGTCGAGGCCGGGCTCGAAGAAAATGTCGGGCAGAAAGGGATCGTCGACCTGCACCAGGAAGCCGGCCGTGACGATTCCGCGGTATTCCTTGCTCAATTCGGCCGCGAGCGCGTGGAAATACTCCTCCTCGGATTTGTAGTATTCGTTGATGCCGACCCCCGACGGAGCGGTGGCCGGCATGAACACGTGGTGGTCGGGCACGCCCGCGGCAGTGGCCGCGGCTTTCAAGTTGTCGATGTCGACCTGCAGATGCTTTTCGCCGCGATACTTCACCGGCGCGACGCAGACCACCGGCGAGAGCGGAACGATGGCGCCCCCCATCATCGCGTCCTTGAAGTACTGCGCATAATATTCCGGGAACGCCGCCACTTCCTGCTGGAACAGCTTCATCTTCTGATTGGGACGCGGCTCGAAGCCTTCCAGCCGCTCCTGGATATAGGTGAAGAAGCCAGGCTTGGAGACCTCGCCGTCGGTCACGATGTCGATGCCGCATTCCACCTGCTTGCGCACGCTGTCCGCGACCGCCTTGGCGATGGTCGCGGCATAGAGCTTCTGGTCATAGGGCTGGCCGCTAAATTTCGCCTTCATCAGGTCGAGCACGGCATGCGGCCGCGGCAGGCTGCCGATATGGGTGGTCTGGATGCGGTCGATGTTCTGCTGGAGTGTCATCGCTGCCTCTCCGCACGCCGCAAGCTGTTGCCGCGTTCGCCGCGGCGCGCACTACGGTAAGCCAGGCTAGGCGGCGCGACGCTTGTGCGCGCCGTCGAAGGCGGGCGCCACCTCGCGCATGAAGCGATCCATCTCGTCCTTGACCTGCTGGTGCGGCTTGAGCCCGACGTTGAAATAGAGGATCACCTCCGAGAATCCAGCGGCCTCCACCTTCTTGAGGGTATCGATTATGCGCTGCGGCGAGCCCAGCAGAACCGAATTTTCCGTAAGATCCTCGGGCCTCACCTTCTGCAGCCGCGCCACCATGTCGATGAAGTAGCGGTAGCTCGGCGGCGCCGTCGCCGGATCGGCTGGGAAGGCGGGGATCACGCATTCGCGGTAGTAGCGAATCTGGCGTGCGCGCTGCGCGTCCTCCTGCGCCTTGGTGTCGGCGAAGTGGGTGAAATAGCTGCACATCAAGCGCCCCGGCCTGGTGCCGTGCTTGGCGCAGGTCTCGTGATAGAGGTCGGCGACCTGCTTGAGGCCGCCGTAGCTCATGGCTGCGGCGAAGGGCGCGACGATCAGGCCGCAGTCGAGCCTTGCCGCCAGCTCGATGGAGGGCTTCGAAAACGAGCCGACATAGGTCGGAATCGGCTTCTGCACCGGCTTGGGCGTAATGCGCACGTTGTCGAACGAGTAGTGCGCGCCGTGGTGCGAGATGCGGTCCTCGGCCGCCCACAGCTTGCGCACCAGCTCGAGGCCTTCCTCGAATATGCTCTGGTTATCGGCGAACGAGACGTGGAAGGGCTCATATTCGCGCGCGTCGTAGCCGCGGCCGGTCGCGAAGTCGACGCGCCCGTCGCTGAGCAGGTCGAGGGTTGCAAATTGCTCGGCGACGCGGATCGGATGGTGCAGCGGCAGCACGGTCACCGCCGGCGCGAGCCGGATATGCCTGGTGCGCGCGGCGATATAGGACAGTACCAGGTCCGGGCAGGACAGCACGCCGAGCGAGTTGAAATGGTGCTCGCCGATCCAGGCCGAATGCATGCCGAGCCGGTCGGCGTGCAAGGCTTCCTCGGCGATGTCGGCGACGAACTGGTTCGAGCTGCGCGGGTTGTTCTCGTAGTGATTGTCGCTCAGGGTGAAGTAGCCGAAGTCCACAGCGCTCCTCCCGTTGGTTCACCGGGCCGTCCTACCATTCCGGTGTCTCGGCCATGATAGATGCGTTTGCAATTGTTGTAAATGCAACATTATAAGGCGGCCGAAGGCGGTGTAGCCATTATGCTCCCGCCTGTGCGCGCGAGCCAGCGTCGTCCGGCTTTGACATCGCGCCGCTCAGCCCATAGAAGCGTTGCCGCCGGAATTTGCAGGACTTTCAAATCCGTGCCCACTCGCCCGCGCGTCGATTTCAGCGACTATCTTCCCTATCTCATCAACCGCGTCGGCTGGCTGCTGGTGGTGGAATTCGGGCAGAATACGCTCGCCCGGCACCAGTTGAGCATCGCGATGTGGCGTATCCTCGCGGTGCTGGACGACGACGACGGCCAACGTCAAATCGATCTGGCGGGAAGGACCAGCATCGACGTCTCGACGTTGTCGCGCGTGGTCACTCGCCTGGTGCGGATGGGGCTGGTGACCCGCGCCCGATCCGCGACCAACAATCGGGAGGTGGCGGTCAGACTGACGCCGAAGGGGGCCGCAGTTGTGGCGCGCGTGGTCCCGCATGCGATTGCCCTGGAGCGGATCGCGATCGCCGGGCTTCCGGCGAAGGATTTGGCCGTGGTCAGACGCAGTCTGCGCCGGATGTACGAGAATCTGGCTGCATCGGTTGGGATCAGCGCGCGGAGCGCGGCGCCTGCCGAGCGCGCGCACGCGGCTGCGGCCGTTTCAGCACGCCGTCGGCGATCAGGCGCGCGAACTCGCCGCTGACGCGCTCGATCGCGATCTCCTCGGCGCGGTGCCAACCCGCCACCGCGTTCGCCATGCCGAGGAGGGCGAGCACCGCCAGACGGGTATCGAGGTCGGCGCGAAACTCGCCGCGGCGCACCCCCTCCTTGAGCACCTCCTCGAACACGCGCTCCAGGCCGCGCGACCATTTTCCGATGCGGCGGCGACTTTCCGCCGGCAGGTGCTGGCGCTCGTTGAGGAACACGCGCACGAAATCGCCGCGGTCGGCGAGCGGGGAGAGGTGTGACTTGACAAGGCGCGCGAGCTTGTCGGCGGCGGTGCCTTTTCCCGACGCGATCGCCTTGGCAGCCTCGAAGTAGCCGGCCACGCCCTGCAGGCAGACGAGCTCGAGCGCCTCCTCCTTGGAGGCGAAATAGTAGTAGAGGCTCGCCTGCCGGATGCCCAGCACGTCGGCGATGTCCTGCGTGCTGGCGCCGTGAAAGCCGCGCTCGGCGAACACGCGCGCGGCGGCCTCGATGATCTCGGGCGCGCGTCGGCGCGGGCTCGAGCGTCGCGCGGACGAAAGCGGGATGACGGTCATCGCCTTGCGATCCCGGTGCCCGCTCGATGGCGGGGCATTGCGTTGTGCCACGGCGGCGAACTAAATTCTACCTATTGAGCTATAGATAACGGCGAGGCGCCGGAGTTCCGCCATGAGCATGCCACCCCAAGGCCGGCCGCCGTTTCGCGCCGATCATGTCGGCAGCCTGTTGCGGCCGCCGGCGCTGCGCCAGGCGTTCCGCCGGCGTGCCGCCGACGAGATCTCCGTGGTGGAGTTCGCGCGCGTGCAAGATGAATGCATTCGCGCCGCCGTCCGCATGCAGGAGGACATCGGTTTCGAGGTCGTCACCGACGGCGAGTTCCGGCGCGGCTCCTACTGGGGCCGCTTCGTCGAACGCACCGCCGGTCTCGAGGTCCGTCCCGCGCTGCTCAAGTTCCGCGACGATGCCGGGCACGAGGCCGACTTCACCGCGCCCTATGCCGTGTCAGCGCTGCGGCGCACCGGTCCGCTGGCGCTCGACGAGTTCGCGTTCCTGCGCGATGCCACCCGCGTCACCGCCAAGATCACGCTGCCGGCGCCCTCGACCATGCACTTCCTGCGCCTGTCCGATTTCGCGGACCACCACGCCTATGCCGATGCCGAGCGGTTCTTCGCCGATCTGGTCGCGGTGTTTGCCGCGGAGATCGCCGATCTTGTCGCCGCCGGCTGCCGCTACCTGCAGCTCGATGAGATCGCCGTCGCGCTCCTCTGCGATGGCGCGATCCGCGATCGGATCGCAAGCGCGGGCGACGACCCGGAGGCGCTGGTTGACCGCTATATCGAGGCGATCAACGCCGCGGTCGCGGCCTGCCCGCGGCACGTCGCGGTCGGCATCCACATGTGTCGAGGGAATTTTCGCGGGCATCATCTCGCGGACGGCGGCTATGAGGCGGTGGCGGAGCGTTTCTTCGCCCGTACCGAGGCTTCCCACTTTCTGCTTGAATACGACACGGCGCGGGCCGGCGATTTCGCCCCACTGCGGTTCGTGCCCAAAGGCAAGGCCGTGGTCCTCGGTCTCGTCAGCAGCAAGACGCCGCCGCTCGAAGAGCTCGACTTGCTGCGCCGGCGCGTCGATGAAGCGAGCCGGTACATCGATCTCGACCGGCTCGCGCTCAGCCCGCAATGCGGCTTTGCCAGCAGCGCCGCTGGCAACCCGCTGAGCGCAGCGGACGAGCGCGCCAAGCTCGCGCTGGTAGTGGAAGGAGCGCGCGCGATCTGGGGTTGACGGAGCGCCTGCGCGAAATCAGCGCCGCGCCGTCGGAGGCTTCCCGGTCACGCCGTATTCGGAGGATTTGGCCCCGACCGCCGCCAGCGTGAAGCCCTCGGCCGCGAGCCCGCGCTTGAGCAATTCGCGCACCGCCGAGGCGCGGCTCGGCATGCGTTGCTTGAAGCGGAAATCGTCGACCACAGTCAGCTCGTCGGGGGAGAGCATGATCTGAAGGCGCTCACCTCGCATTCTCGCCATGACCTCGTCTCCTCGTCTCCGCAGGTGCGAGTGATTAGACAGACATAGTGGTGTGCGCCGTGTTAGTCAACAGCGTCTTAGGTGGCAGTTACATAAATTTAGCTTTTTGCGTCGACGCCTCGCATCGCATCGAGACCGGCATGTCGGTCAAGGCAGCGGACAGCATCAAAGTCCAGCAATTATCAAATACAGATAAGTAATCAACCAGCAGGCTTGAAGTTAAAATCCGGGAACTTTGAAACTGTATTTGACGTTACAGTAAAAATGCTCCAAGCTATTATAAATTGAACAGCAGGATGCGCGGTGCTCCAGAAGCTGACCCACCACATTGCGAATTGCCTGGAGCGCGCCGCCGATTGCCGTCGGCGCGCCGAGCAGATGGGCGACCCCGCCATGAAGGCCGACCTGCTCGACATCGAGGCGCGCTGGACCCATTTGGCGCAGAGCTATGAATTCGTCGAAAGCCTCGAGCGCTTCCTGCTCAGCGCCCACAAACAGACAGACGCGAGGAGCTCGGCAAAATGACGCGAGCACGCCGGACCAAAACCGCCGTTCAAGCGCTTCGGGCCAGGACCATCGTGCCAGGCTCGCCCAGATGCCGTCTTTGCCGCGGAGCGATGCGGCTGTTCGGCATCGAGCCGCATCCCACCATCGAGCGAGCGACCTTGCGGAGCTATGTGTGCGATCGCTGCGACAGCGTTGAGACCGCGACGATGAGTAGCGGCGAGGACAAGGCGTCAGCGCCGGCCCTTCCCCCGTCCGCCAGGGCGGCCTTTGACGACCAGATGACCACGCGGCTGGGCGAGGCCTATGAGGCGGCATGGCAGGCGCTGGAGGCATCGGGGAGCCCGCTTGCCGAGGCGTCGCGTGCGGCATCGACGCGCGAGCGGCTCGCCAAATGTATTCTCGAAATCGGCCGCCGCGGGGAGACCGATTCCGATCGTCTCGCCGAGCGTGCATTGGTGCGTTTGGCACGTTTCGGTTCTGTTGCTTCGCGGTTGTCCGGGCATTAATGCAATATTGAACCGTGCCCGGCCGTCCGGGCGGCGCCGGTAACCGGCGGGATCATTTGAGATCGAGCCGCTGGTCAGCGTGCGCGGCCGCCTCCCTCCTCGCCTCGTCGAGAGCAAGCATCTGCGCTAGGCTGCCGGCGCAATCTCGGATCTCGCCGGCACGATTTTCCGCCGCCGGCTCCGGCATATTGGACAGAGCCGTTAAGGATGCTGCGATGTCCAAGCTCTCCTCAAGCTCTAGGCCGAGCAGGGTCAACTTGAACAAATCTCGGCGGAGTTCGCCGCCCACGCACGGCGCCTACTACGCCGATTACCTCAAGCTCGACCGCCTGCTATCGGCACAGCAGCCGGAGAGCGCGCGGCAGGGCCGGCCGGCGCATGACGAGATCCTGTTCATCATCGTGCACCAAGCCTACGAGCTCTGGTTCAAACAAATCCTGCACGAGCTCGACCGCATTCAGGCCGATTTGGGCGGCGAGGTGCTGGAGGACGAGTGCCTGGGCCGCATTGTGCACGGGCTCGACCGCATCAACGAGATCCTCAAGCTGCTGATCCAGCAGCTCGAGGTACTGGAGACGATGACGCCGCTCGACTTCCTCGATTTCCGGGATTTCCTGTTCCCGGCGTCAGGCTTCCAATCCGTGCAGTTTCGCCTGATCGAGATCAGGCTCGGCCTCGCCACTGCGGACCGCCTGAACTATGCCGGCCAGCCGTTCGATGCAACGCTGGTTGCGGCCGACCGCTCGCGCATCGCCACCGCCGAGCGCGGCCCCAAGCTCGTCGACCAGCTCGACGGCTGGCTGTCGCGCACCCCGTTCGTGCACCGTCCCGATTACGATTTCGCGCGCGAATACCGCAGCGCCGTCCAGCGAATGCTCGAGGACGATGCCGCGCGTGTGCGGGCGAATGAGGCGCTCAACTCCGAGCGCCGGGAAGCGGACGCCGCGCGCATCGAGGCCTCGCTGGCCGAGTTCCAGGCGATATTCGCCCCAACCTCCGCCAGCTCGCCATGGCGGATGTCGCGGGCGGCGGTGCAGGCGGCGCTGTTCATAATCGTCTACCGCGACCGGCCGGTGCTGCAGCTGCCGTTCCGGCTGCTCGCCGCATTGATGAATGTCGACGAGTTGCTGGCGCTGTGGCGCTATCGGCATGCGCTCATGGTGCAGCGGATGATCGGCGTGAAGATCGGTACCGGCGGCTCGGCTGGCCACGACTATTTGCGCGATAGCGCGGCCCGGCACCGCATCTTTTCCGATCTCTTTCGGCTCTCGACCTATCTCATTCCCCGCTCGCGACTGCCCAAGCTGCCGCGCGAGCTCGAGGAGGCGATGGGCTACAGCTACGCCGCAAGGCCGCCGGCATGACGCTCGACCTGCGCAGCCATTTCAGCGAGTTTCGTGCGGCCGCGCCGACGCGCATCCATCTGGCGGCGCACAGCCACCATTTTTGGCCGGACGCGGCCTGCGATGCCCACCGCCGCGCGCTCGCGGACGCCGCGCGGCTCGCCGATCGCAAATGGGAGACGATCTTCGGGACGCTCGTCCCGCGCGTGCAAGGCGGCATCGCCGCGATCCTTTCGCTGCCCGATCCCGCCACCATCGCGTTCGCGCCCAACACCCACGATTTCGTCCGCCGACTCTTGTCGGCGCTGCCGGCCGAGGGGGCGCCGCGCATCCTCACCAGCGACGGCGAGTTTCACTCGTTCAACCGCCAGATCGCGCGCCTCGAGGAGGAGAAGCTCGTCAGCGTCGAGCGTATCGCCACGGAACCGTTTGCGAGCTTCTCCGACCGCTTCATGGCCGCCGTGCGGAGCGGCGGCCATGACCTCGTGTTCGTGAGCCAGGTGTTCTTCAACTCGGCGGCGACCTGCGGGCCTTTGGCCGCCATTGTTGCGCCCGTTCCTGATCCGCAGGCGCTCGTCGTCATCGACGGCTATCACGGCTTCATGGCGCTGCCGACCGACTTTGCCGCGCTCGCCGGGCGCGCCTTCTATCTCGCCGGCGGCTACAAATACGCCATGGCGGGCGAGGGCGTCTGCTTCATGCATTGCCCGCCCGGCGTCGCCCCGCGGCCGCGCGATACCGGCTGGTTCGCCGCCTTCGGCGCGCTCAGCGCGGGCGGGCGCGGCGTCCCCTACGGCAGCGACGGCTCGCGCTTCCTCGGCGCGACTTTCGATCCGACCGGGCTCTACCGTCTCGCCGCCGTGCTCGACTGGATGAACCAGATCGGCCTCACCGTCGAGGCCATCCACGCCCATGTGCTGGTGCTGCAGGGTCTGTTCCTGCGGGAGATCATGCACCGCAAGGTCAAGCCGCTGTGCGCGGCGCGCCTGGTGACCCCGCTGGCCGCGGGAGACGCCCGCGGCCATTTCCTCAGCTTCGAATTGGCGAACGCGCAGGCGGTCCACGACCGCCTGGCCCGCGCCGACATCATCAGCGACGTGCGCGGGGAGCGCATCCGCTTCGGCTTCGGCTGCTACCACACCGCGGACGAGATCGCGGCGGCGGTGGTCGCCATCGCCCACGCGCTCGCTTGAGGAGGCGGTTCACGCGGGACCGGAGGGCTTGACTGCCGCACCGTCGTCCGGCTCAGGCGCAGCGGGTTCCGGCCGGAATGCCGCCTCTTGATAGCGCCGGCCCGGACGCAGCCGCAGCCCCTTGGGGAAGCTCTCGAACAAGCGCAATTGCTGTGCGCCGCGTCGGCGCACAGTTTCATCTTCCTTCGGCGCCGGGCCGGAGCGCACGGCGGCGCTGCCGACGAGCTCGCCGATGCGCAGCGCCAGCGAATTGCCATGGTCGGAAGGCGCGGCGAAAGTGACCACGCGCGCGCCATGCCGGCGCTCCACGAACGGGTAGTCGTCCAGCGTGTAGTAGACCCGACCCGACCACGCACTCCTGATGTCGCGCTCGTCCATGCCGTCAAGCGCCGGAAACACCCGCTTGCCTTCCGCCAGCGTGTTGCGCGCGACCGCGCCCAGGATCTCGGGCGAGGTCTCCGCGGTCTCCTCGTAGCCCATGTAGAGGCGCCGGCCGTGACGGCGCGCGTAGAAGCAGGGATCGCGCGTGTCGGAAAGGACTGAGCCCGCCGCCAGCGTTCGCGCGCCTTCCGGCAGCTCCACCTCCACCACGTAGTCGTATTCGAAGATCGCACGCTCCAGCGCGTCGCCGTTGATGTGCCTGGCGTAGGCGTTGGCCATGAACAGCATGTTGGCGCGGATGCTGGCGCCGTTGTCGCAGAACACGCTGACCTGGCCGTCGGCGAAGTCGAGCGCCACCGCCTCGGTATGCTGGAACAGCCGCACGCCGCGCTTCTGCAACGCCTGCGCCAGTCCGATCAGGAACTTACGCGGGCGAAAGCTGCCGCCGAAGCGGTCGATGATGCCGCCGGCATATAATCCTTCCGCGGTGCCATAGCGCTTCTGCAGCTGCCGGGCGGAGAGAACTTCGAAGAACGGCGGCCGACGTTTGTCGGCTGGCGGCATCAGCGCGCGCAGATTGCTCTTCTCCATGAACTGGTAGGCGGCGCGCAGGCTTGCCAAATCGGTCGCGCTGATGGCTGCAGTGAGCGCGCCGCGCTGCACGGAAGCGCGCAGGTTGTAATGGCGGTCGAGCTCGGCCAGACGCAGGCAGCCCTCGACGGTGCGGCGCAGGAATGCGCGTACCCGCTGCCGCGCGTTCAGCTCGGCGCGTTCGGCGGCGACGCCGCGGCGACGCTCCTGCTGCTGAAGGTCCGCCAGCATGACGTCGACCGGCTTGGCCCATCCGGTCAAAAATTGCCCGGCATTGAGTCCGGAGGCCGCGTCCTTTCCATAGACCCCCTTCTCGATCACCACGACCTCGAGGCCGCGCCGCAGCGCGGCCTCCGCCGCGCTCAGCCCGGACAGGCCGCCCCCGGCGACCAGGAGATCGCAAGTCAGATTCTGGTTCGCCGCGGTGGGCGGCGAGAACTCGCGGACTTCTTCATCGTAGGCGGTGCTCTGCCGCATGGGGGCGACCGGCGCTCAGCCGGTGAAGCCGCCGCCGTCGAGGAAGGCCTGCTCCTCCGCGCTGGTGATGCGGCCGAGCACGGCATTGCGGTGGGGGAAGCGGCCGAAGCGGCGGACGATGTCGGCATGATTCGCGGCATGGCGCGCGAACTCGTCGTCGCCATAGTCGGCCGCCAGCGCCAGGCAGCGTTCCTGGTCGGCGAGATCTTCCGAGTGCATGAGCGGCAGATAGCAGAAGCGGCGTTCGAGAGGTGCGATCTGGCGGTCGAAGCCGCGCGCCATGGCGCGCGCGGCGACGGCGCGGGCGCGCGCATCGGCGTCGTACATGCGCGGCTCGCCGCGGAACATGTTGCGCGGGAACTGATCGAGCACGATCACTAGCGCGAGCGCGCCCTCCGGCGTGTCCTCCCATAGGTCGAGCTCGCCCGCTACGGCAGCGCGGTACAGGCCGGCGAAGCGTGTCGCGATCTCGGCATCGAAGTCGGGGTCTTTCTCGAACCACTGGTCGGGACCGGCCGTGCGCCAGAATGCGAGCACGTCCATCGGCCCGATCACCCCGCTCGCGCCCGCGCCGTCGCCGCTCATAGCCGTACCCCTCCGGCATTGATGTCCGCGAACAGCGCGCCATCCATGCGCACGAACGCCTTGCGTTGCGGATCGTTGAAGTAGATCGGATCGCCGGTGCGGCTCGGGTCGAACCCGTCCCTCACGAAGTCGATCTTCTTCTGCTTGAACGTCGTGGTGACGTGGTTTGCCTGACGGATGCGCAGGAACACCGGGCGGGCATATTGCGGCAGCTGCTGCGCGAGGTAGTCGTGCAGCGCCGTCAGGTTGAGGTTGTCCTTGGCCACGATCGCGGCCATGCCGGCGCGGCCGTCATGGCCGGGAACGGCGACGCCGTAGACGTTGGCTTCCAGCACTCCATCGAAGCGCCTGAGCGTTTCCTCCACCTCGGTGGTCGAGACATTCTCGCCTTCCCAGCGAAAGGTATCGCCGATACGGTCGACGAAATAGAAGTAGCCATCCCGGTCCTTGCGCATGAGGTCGCCGGTGCGGAACCAGGCATCACCCTTCGCGAACACGTCATGCAGTATTTTCTTGTCGGTCTCGGCTGCGTCGGCATAGCCCTCGAAACGCTGCCCCGGCTTCGATGCCTCCTTGATGATCTTGCCGATGACCTCGCCGGGTTCGTCGATCGCACACTCGATGCAGAAGCCGCGCTCGTCGCGCACCGGCTGCTGGCGCTCGCGGTCGAAACGGACGATCCTGGTCGGGAATCGGGCGGCGATCCACCACGGCAGGCGGCCGACCGCGCCCTCCTTGCCGTCGAAATTGAACAGCGAGACGTTGCCTTCGGTGGCGGCGTAGAACTCGATGATCTGCGGAATGCGGAAGCGCTGCTTGAACGGCGCCCACACGTCGGGCCGCAGGCCGTTGCCGCAGGCGAGTCGCAGGCGATGGACGCGCTCCTGCGGGCTCGGCGGCGAGTTGAGCAGATAACGGCATAGCTCGCCGATATACTGGAAGCAGGTGCAATCCCAGCGTACGACGTCGTCCCAGAATTCGCGCGCGGAGAACTTGTCGCGGATCACTACAGAGCCGCCCCGCACCAGCAGCGCCCCGGTCGCGACCACGCCGCCGGCAGTGTGGTAAAGCGGCAGGCAATCGTACATGCGGTCGCCCGCCTTGGTATCCATGACCCCGGCGAAGGCGTAGCTCGCGAGCATCACGCGATAGTGGTTCATGTTGGCGGCCTTGGGCAGCCCGGTGGTGCCCGAGGTGTAGATGTAGAGCGCGCGGTCCTCGATCGTGAGCGTCGGGCGCTCGGCGGGCGCCAGCTCGTCGCCGGACAGGCGGTCGATGGCGCGGTCGATGCGCGCGAAATTGGCGTCGCCATCGCCATGCAGCCACACCTCGAGCTCGCCGGCGAGATGAGCGCTCGCGCTCATGAACGCATCCATCAATTCCGCGGCCAGGATGATGTGTCGTGCGCGCACGGCGTTGATGCCGTGTGCCAGCGCCATGCCGGTCAGGTGGGTGTTGAGCAGCGCGACCACGCCGCCGACTTGCGTGATGCCGATCCAGATGGCCAGGAACTCCGGGCGACCCGGCATCAGCAGGCAGACGGTGTCGCCCTTGCGCACATTTTGCGCCAGCGCCCAGCGCGCGTAGCGATTGGCGCGCGCGGCGAGCTCGCGGTAGCTGAAGCGCTCCCGGTCGGACAACAGCGCCGGGGCGTCGGCGTGCTTGTCCGCGAGCTCGCGGATGATCTGGGGAAACACGCGGGTCGGGTTGCGCGCGATCGGCGTAGTCATCCGCAGCGTACGCAGTGCGCCCCGCAGGCCCGCCACCTCGGCCGTGATCCGCTCGATGACGCGCATGCTTGGTCTCGCTCGCGCCGCGCACGTGCAGCTTCTTTCGATCAGCCCCGCGCCGTCGCTGCGCTTGGCCGCCGCGCCGAGGCAGCATCGGGCACGTCACCGGGACTGGCAAGGCGTCAAAAAACGCCGCGCTTCGCCGGTCGCCCTCAACGATCGATGCCGCCGAACGGGACGAGCGGGTTGTCGAGGAGCGCTGCGCGATCCGGCCGGTCGGAACCGGTCCCCGCGCCGATGAAGGCGTCGAACAGGGTGCGCACGGCGTCGGGTTCGAGGTCGCGCGTGATCAGCACGATGCGGGTGTGCCGGTCGCCGTCGGGCCATGCGGGGAGACGCACGGCCGGATGAAGCACGTGCTGCACGCCGTGAATCACCAGAGGGCTGTCCGGCGTCTCCGCCAGCTTCACGATGCCTTTGAGCCGCAAGAGGTTGGGGCCATGCACCGAGCGCAGCAGATCGAGAAACATGTCCAGCAGGGCGGTCGGGATCGCCGCTTCGCTGGCGAAGGCGAACGCGCGGATGCGCTCGTCATGGCGATTGACGTCGTGCGCGTGGCGATCGCCGTGGGCATGGCGCTCGTGCGCGTGCACGTGCGAGGATTGATCGGCATAGGCCTCGGCCGCCAGCCAGCGCGCGACGTCAGGAATCTTGCGGGTCGGGTCGAACAGCCCGCAGCCGAGGAGGCGCGGGGGAGTGGCCTCGCCGGCTGCGGCATCGAGTATGGGCGCGGCCGGGTTGAGCGCGCGCAGCCGCGCGCAAAGCGACTGGCGGATGTGCCGGAGCTCCGGCGCGGCGAGAAGATCGCTCTTGCTCAGCACGATCCGGTCGGCGAGGGCGACCTGCTTCACCGATTCCATGTGCATGTCTAGGGTCGCGGCGCCGTTGACCGCGTCGACCACGGTCAGAACCCCGTCGAGCCGGTAGCGCAGCACGAGATAGGGATGCGCCATAACCGTCTGCAGGACCGGCGCCGGATCGGCGAGGCCGGTGGTCTCCAGGATCACGCGGCGAAACACGACGCGGCCGTTGTCGAGGTCGCGCAGGAGCTGTTCCAGCGCATCGAGGAGGTCGCCGCGCAGCGTGCAGCACAGACAGCCGCTCTGCAGCAGCACCACGCCGTCGCGGATGGGCCTGACCAGCAGGTGGTCGAGGCCGATCTCGCCAAACTCATTGATGATCACCGCGGTGTCGGCGAGCGCGGGATCATGGACCATGCGGTCGAGCAGCGTGGTCTTGCCGGCGCCGAGAAAACCGGTGAGCACGGTCAGCGGGATGGGCTCGGCGGGGCCGAGCGGAGGGCGAGGAGGAGCTGGCACCGGGGCTTGGTAGCAGATGCGACCGACGCGCGGCTATCGGGATGAGGACTCAGCTGTTGCCGCGCGCCCCTGTTCCATTCCACGGCACCGATCACGCGCCGCCAGCGGCGGTCATTCCACGTGCGAGCTCTGCTGCGACGCGGGCGTGATGACGGTGGGCGCCTTGGGCTTCTTCGGCTTGGGCTTCGGCTTGGGCGCGTCGTCGCCCGTGGCGGCGGTCGATGAGGCGTCGTCCTTGCCATTACTCTTAGCGGTACTCTTGGCTGCCGGCCTGGGCTTTGGCTTTGCCGCGCCGCCATCGATGCGCGAGGTGGCGGCCGCCACGCCCTCCTTCGGGCCATCCTTGCCCGCGTCTTTGCCGCCGTCCTTGGCCGCATGCTTGGCCGCGACCTTCTTTTTCTTGTCGGCTTTCGCCTCCCCCGCGATATGCGCGCCCGGCGGCGGCGGCTTGGTCCCGGTGTAGACCAGCACCGGCTCACCCAATTTGTCGAGCTGTGGGGAGGAGGCTTCGCCCTTGCCCTTGGGCGGATGCAGGCTCGACAGGAATACTGCGTAGGCCGAATTCGGAGCCGTATTGGCGTCGATGGTGTCGTCCTCGTCCTCGCTGGCCGGCCGCCGGCGGTGGCTGCCACACATCTCGTCGCGCAGATTGGGCGGCTCGGCATTGACCGGCTGCAGCATGTCGACGGTGCCGAGCGGGGGCAGCAGCCACGACAGGCCGGGACTGGTATTGAAGCCGCGTTCGAGCAGCTGTGCGGCCTTGATCGCGCGTGCCGCCGAGGAGGGCGCGCCCAGCACCACCGCGATCAGCCGTCTGCCGTTGTGAGTGGCGGAGGCGACGAGGTTGAAACCGGAGGCGCAGATGAAGCCGGTCTTCATGCCGTCGGCGCCGGGATAGCGGCCGAGCAGGGTGTTGTAGTTGCGCTGGACCATCCGGCCCATTCGGATGCCCGGCAGGTGCCAATAGTCGTCGTATTCCGGCATCTCACGAATCAAGGCACGCGCGAGAATGGCCATGTCGCGGGCGGAGACGATCTGGTCGTCGGCGGGCAAACCGTTCGGATTGACGAAGCTCGATTGCACCATGCCGAGGCGGCGCGCGGTGCTGTTCATCTCGTCGGCGAAATTCTCGATTGAGCCGGCGACTCCCTCGGCCAGCACCACCGCCATGTCGTTTGCCGACTTCACCATCATCATCTTGATGGCGTTGTCGACGGTGACCACGGTGCCGGGTGGGAATCCCATCTTGACCGGCGCCTGCGCCGCCGCGGCCGCCGACACCGTGAGCGGCTGGTCGAGGGTGAGACGCCCCTCCTTGATCGCGTGCAGCGTCACGTAGAGCGTCATCAGCTTGGTGGTGGAGGCCGGGTACCAGGGCTGACCGGCGTCGTGGGCGTAGAGCACCCTGCCGCTGTCGGCCTCGATCACCAGCAGCGCTTCGGCCGCGGCGGATGTGATCGCAAGACCGATTGCGGCGCCGGCGATGCCCACCCACATCACTATGCGCGCAACAAGGTATCGCGTCGAAGGGATCACGGCTCCAGGTCCGATCGGTTGGCGCACCGCGGGAACGCTCTGTAAGCGGCAACGCTCTGTAAGAAGGTGTGTGTCTAGGCCGAAGGTGGGGGAAAGGCAAAGCGGGCAGCCCGGTTCGATTCGCCCTTGCCCCTGGTGGTATTTCATGGTCGGAGAAAACGTCCAAAATTCGGCAGGTTAGCGGGGGATTCGCGCGAGTGTCGCGTTTCCATCAGAATGGCCGCGAACTCTTCACCGGGTCGACAAAGAGACAGAGGAGACCGCCGTGACCGCTTGCATCGTGGGCTGGGCACACACGCCGTTCGGGCGTCTGGAAGGCGAAACGCTCGAAAGCCTGATCGTGCGCGTCGCCACCGATGCGCTCGCCGACGCCGGGGTTGCGCCGCGCGACGTCGACGAGATCGTGCTCGGCCATTTCAACGCTGGCTTCTCGGCGCAGGATTTTACGGCCTCGCTGGTGCTGCAGGCCTCGCCGGATCTGCGCTTCAAGCGGGCGAGCCGGGTCGAGAACGCCTGTGCCACCGGTTCCGCGGCCGTGCATCACGGGCTCAAGGCCATCGCCGCGAGGGCGGCGCGGATCGTGCTGGTGGTGGGCGCCGAGCAGATGACGACGACGCCACCCCCCGAGATCGCGCGCAACCTGCTCAAGGCCTCCTACGTGCGCGAAGAGGCGGAAATCGACGGCGGCTTCGCCGGCATTTTCGGCCACATTGCGGCCCTCTACTTCCAGCGTTGGGGCGACCAGTCCGACGCGCTCGCGCGCATTGCGGCCAAGAACCACAAGAACGGTGTGGGCAATCCCTACGCCCAGATCCGCAAAGACCTGGGCTACGAATTCTGCCGCACCGAGAGCGAGAAGAATCCGCGCGTCGCCGGGCCGCTCAAGCGCACCGATTGCTCGCTGGTCTCCGACGGCGCGGCTGCCGTGGTGTTGGCCGATGTCGAGACCGCGCTCAAGCTCGGCAAGGCGATCGCATTTCGCGCTGCCGAGCACGTGCAGGACTTCCTGCCGATGTCGAAGCGCGACGTGCTCAAGCTCGAAGGCTGCGGCCAGGCCTGGAAGCGCGCGCTGGCGAGTGCCGGGGTTGTCCTCTCGAGCCTCTCGTTCGTCGAAACCCACGACTGCTTCACCATCGCCGAGTTGATGGAATACGAAGCGATGGGGCTGGTGCCGGAAGGCCAGGGGGCGCGCGCAGTGGCCGAGGGTCTCACCGAGAAGACCGGCCCGCTGCCGGTCAATCCTTCGGGCGGACTCAAGGCCAAGGGTCACCCGATCGGCGCCACCGGCGTGTCCATGCACGCGCTCGCCGCCATGCAGCTCAGCGGCACCGCCGGCGCCATGCAGGTCGAGAATGCCAGCCTCGCTGGCATCTTCAACATGGGCGGCACCGCCGTCGCGAATTACGTGAGCATCCTCGAACGGATCAAGTAGTCGCGTCCGGCGCGGCGCCATGCCTGGCCTGCCTCGCGACGATCAGCCCGGCAAACGCATTGCGGCAGCGATCGCCGCGCGCGTGCGCGGAGGGAGCGGCCTCGCGCACGGCGACGGCTCGCCTTCACCCCTCCTCGAGGGCCGATACTCGATCGTGCTTCGCCTTCGACGCCTCGAGCGTCATGAATTGGCCGCGCGCGAGCTCGGCGAAATGCCCGTCGCGCTGCATCAGCTCGTCGAAGCTGCCGCTCTCGATGATGCGCCCGCCCGCGAACACGAGGATACGGTTGGCGTTGCGGATGGTGGCGAGCCGGTGCGCGATCACGAAGGTAGTGCGGCCCTTCATCACCTCGGCGAGTGCCGCCTGCACCCGCGCCTCGGTGATGGCGTCGAGCGCGCTGGTCGCCTCGTCCAGGATCAGGATCGGCGGGTCCTTGAGCAGCACGCGTGCGATCGACAGCCGCTGCCGCTCGCCGCCCGAAAACAAGCGGCCGCGCTCGCCGGCGCTGGTTTCGAACCCTTGCGGCAGCCGCTCGATCACGTCGAGCACCTGAGCCCTCTCGCAGGCCGCCCGCAGCTCCTCCTCGCTCGCTTCGGGCTTGCCGACACGCAGGTTCTCCGCCACCGAGCGGTTGAACAGCAGAACTTCCTGGAACACCACCCCGATATTGCGCCGCAGCCCGGTGAGCGTGAGAGCGCGGATATCCATGCCGTCGATCCGCACCGTGCCGGACTGCGGGTCGAAAGCGCGGTGCAGCAGGGCGAGCGCGGTCGATTTGCCGGCGCCGGTGGCGCCGACGAGCGCGACGGTTTCGCCCGGCAGCGCCGCGAAGCTGAGGTCGGCGACCGCCGCGCGCTTGCCGTCATAGGAGAACGACACGTCCTTGAACTCGATCAAACCGCGTGGACGGCCGGGGTCGACCGCGTCGGGGCGGTCGCGCACCGCCGGCTCGGTGTCGAGCACCTCGAAGAACTCCGAGAGCCGCGGCGCGTCCATGATCATGCGGTTGGCGAAGTGGACGGCCTGTTCCAGCCGTGCGACCAGCAGCGTGGCGAAGCTGATGAACATGACGATCTCGCCGACGGTGGTGAGACCGTTCAGATAGAACCAGACGCCGAACAGAAGGATCGACAGAATCGTCAGGGTGGTCGCGGCGCGCGTGATCACCGTCGTCACCGCCCACCAGGACAGCACCGGAATTTGGGCGCGCAGCACTTGATCGCCCATCTGCTTCATCCCGGACACTTCGCTTTCGATGCGGGCGAAGCTCTGCACCAGGGCGATGTTTCCGAGCGTGTCGCTGGTGCGCTCGGCGACGTCGGTGTAGTAGCCTTCAACCGTCTGCTGCAGCCCTTCGCTGCGGCTGACCACCAGCGCGATCAGCGCCGCAAACACCGCGCACAGCACGATCAGCAGCAGGCCGTAACGCCAATTGATGAACAGCGTGAGCGGCAGCAACACAATCAGGGTCACGAGGCTGGCGAAGTGCTCGCGGAAGAACGACAGCCACAACCCCCACAGCGTACTCGTCCCCGTCATCATCACCTTCACCAGCCGGCCGGAATGCGAGCCGGTGTGATAGCTGAGCGGCAGCTGCAGCACGTGCTCGAAGAACAGCGTGCGTACCGCCTGGTATCGACGATGGGCGAGGCGATCAGCGTGCAACGCGACCAGCGTGCCGCAGACGATGGTGAACAGGCCGAAGCCGACCCAGGCGCCGACCAGCAGCATCAGGGTCTGCCAGGACAGTTGCGTGAGGTCCGCCTGGGCGTTCGCGAGCGTATCGACGATGCGCCCGAACAGAATCGGCTCGACGAAGATCGCCGCGGCGAGCGCCACGTTGGCGGCTGCGAGCACCCAGCCGAGCCGGGCTTCGCCCCCGAGTTGCTCGAGCACGCGCAGGTAGAGGCGGAGGAATTTCATCGCACCGATGTCCGTCGGCGCGTCCGATCTTTGCGGACATGGAGCTTCCGCCTCAAGCGCGGTGCCCGCAGCGCGGTCGCGCGCGCCACTTCCGCCGCCGTGCCGAACACGGCGTCCGCGCGATATCCGATTGCGAACGCGGTATATGTACGAATGATGTCACCCCACGACGACGCGACGCTTCCCGATACAATATTTGCCGATTTGTTGCGTGCTGACAACGTTTATTGCTGCGCTTGACATCGACGCCATTGAGCAGGCATTGCCGGTAGTGCGAATATAGCGCCACGCGCGCCGGTGCAATTGCTCGCCCGAACCGGCGACCGCGCTGTGGGCACAGTGGGCGATGCGGAGCGGCGAGGGGGCATGTTGAACATTCCGACTGAACTGCTGCGGACATTGGTCTCCGTGGTCGATCAACGCAGCTTTACCCGGGCGGCGCAGTCGCTCGGCGTGACCCAGCCGGCAGTCAGCGCGCAGATCAAGCGGCTGCAATTTCTGCTTGGCTACGAGCTGCTCGACAAGAGCGCTCCGGGCGTGAGCCTCACGCCGCGCGGCGAGATGGTCGTCACTCACGCGCGCCGCATGCTGTCGGTCAACGATCAGATCGCGCAGCTGGGCGGGGCTCAGCGCACCGCGCAAACCGTGCGCGTCGCCATTCCCGGTGACTTTGCCGGCGTCAAGATTCCGGCGACGCTCGCGCAGTTTCGCAAACGCTGGCCCGACATTCGTTTCGTGGTGTCGGCGACCAGCTTCGAAAACATGGTGCGGGGGCTGCGGCAGGGGGACATCGACCTCGCGGTGGCGATCGCGAACTCGCAGCCGTCGATCGAAGCGCATCACCTGTGGATCGATCAGGCGGTGTGGGTGCGCAGCGACGCCACCCAGCTCGATCCCGGCACGCGCGTGCCGCTGGTGTCGTTCGGCGAGGACTGCTCGTGCCGCTATACCGCGGTGAATGCGCTGCACCGGATCGGGCGCGAATGCGAATTCGTGTTCACCTCGCGCAGCATCGCCAGCCTCGAGGCTGCGGTGCTTGCCGGGCTCGGGGTCATGGTGCTGCCGCGCAGCCGCGTGGCGCAGACGGCGCTTGCGATCTGGGAGGACGCGCCGCTGCCGGAGCTGCCGCAGCTCTATTGCGGCATTTACCTGCGGCAAGGCGGCAATCGCGCGGTGCTCGAACAGCTCGCCGATGAGATCGCGGCGGTATTGCGCCCGTCCCTGCAGGTGAAGACCGGCGGCGTGGTCGCACCCGACCTGGTGCCGGTGCACGCGGGCGCGGGCGGGCGCTAACCTAAAATCTCCATCTCGAATGGACCGACCCCTCGCATCCCTGAGCGGTTGCGAGGGGAGCGCGGCTATCTGCCATTGGCATGGCAGCGCGCTCGCGGCCGCGTGCGAGCAATGCAGCGGCCGGCGATCGGCTTCGAGCGCAGTGGACGGGGTTCTCCAAGATCATGCGTGACCCTTGCGAGAGCAGTTCTCGCCTCCGGATCAGGCAGAAGCAAAAAAATCCACAGCGCATCCCAATGCGAGTCAAGCGGGATGCGCGCTAATGCACCCTGCGCTCGTCGGCCGGCGGCAGGAACGCCGCGTCGAAGATGTCCTCGGCCTTGGGTTTGGCCTTGAAGGTGTGGACCAGCCCGATCTGATCGATCGACGCCTCGAGCCGCGGCATCTCGACTGCGCCGAGGCCATTGGCCTTCACCTCCGGCGTGATGATGTTGTCCCTGATCGCCATGCGCAGGCGCTCGAGCTCGACTTCCCTTTTCGCCGCATCGTCGCGTCGGGCGATCGAGTCAACGGCTGCGGAGGGGTGCCGGATCGTCTCTTGCAAGCTCTGCAGGAACGCGCGCAGGAACGCGCTGACCGCCTCCGGTTTCTCGGCTGCGAATTTTGAGTTCACGATGATGGCGTTGCCGTACAGCTTCATGCCGTAATTGGCCATCGGCATCAGCACGATGTCGTCGACCGGCACGCCGCGGTCCTTGAGGTTGACGTAGAGCCGGTACGAAGCGCCGAGTGCCGCGTCGATCTGGCCGGCGGCGAGCATCGGCGCCCGCACCGGAATCCCGATATTCTCGATCGTGACCTTCGACACGTCGATCCCGGTGAGCTTGGCGAACAGCGGCCACTGCGCATATGAGGCGCCGGCGGCCGGGGCGCCGACCTTCTTGTTCTCGAGGTCCCTGGGGCCGGTGATGCCGCGGCTCTTGCGCGCCACGACCGAGTAGGCGGGCTTGTTGTACACCATGAACACGGCTTTGGCGGGCGCGGTCGGCTGCTGGTCGCGATAGCGGATCAGCGCGTTGATGTCGGCAAAGGCCATATTGTAGCCGCCGCTGGCAACACGGGTGATCGGTTCGATCGACGTGGCTGCGTCGTCCACGCTCACGTCGAGCCCCGCGTTTTTGAAATAGCCTCTGTCCTGCGGGAGCAGGATCAACGCTTCCGGGCCTTCGACACGCCCGTCGAGCGAAAATTTGATGCTGGTCTGCGCCGCGGCCGGGCGCGCGCAAGCGAGCGCCAACGCTGCCGCGATCAGGCAGGCGAGGCAGCCTGTCCGCCTGAGATTGAGGAGGCCCATGGGCTGCCGTACTCCCTCTCTACCAATCTCCGGCTGCCGCCTCGCCCCGGCCGCGATCGTGCTGAGGCGGCCAGAAAAGAACATGATGCTGCAAAGCGCAAGGCAAGATCTCGGGTTGCGCCCCGCCCATCACAAAATTTCCAACACCGGATGCGGCCCCTTTGTCCCGGTTCGCGGTTATTCTTGCGGATCCTGAACCGGCGTTAACCTTGAGCGGTCCGGGTCGAGACAGGAATTGTGATGGTCCCTGATGCGATGAGGTCCCAGCGCGGGGATGCGCCAACCGTCTTCAGCGCTCCCTATGCGCCGCCCGACGAGGCGATCGCCGCCACGTTGATCGCGCAGGCGGCGCGCACGGGCGCCGCCGAACGGCGGATCGACGCCCATGCGCGGCGTCTGATCGAGGGCATCCGGAGCCGGACCGGTGGACTCGGCGGCATCGAGGACTTCCTGCACGCCTATTCGCTCTCCACCAGGGAAGGTCTTGCGCTCATGGTGCTGGCGGAGGCCCTGCTGCGCGTACCTGATGCCGCCACCGCCGATCGGCTGATCGAGGACAAGCTCGCGACCGGGGAGTGGTCGTCCCAGCACGTGCGCTCGAACGCGCTCCTGGTATCGGCCTCGGCCTGGACCTTGGGAGTGACCGCGCGCATCATCCATCCCGGCGAAACCCCCGACTCCATTCTCGACGCTCTCATCAAGCGGTTGGGCCTGCCCGCGGTGCGCGCCGCCACGCGCCAGGCCATGCGGCTGCTTGCCTCCCATTTCGTGCTCGGTCAGACCATCGAGGCGGCGCTCGCGCGCGCCGGCATGCGGCGGGGGCTGCGCTATTCCTTCGACATGCTGGGCGAGGGGGCGCGCACGGCGGCCGATGCCGAGCGCTATTTCGCCGGCTACGCGCACGCCATCGATGCGATCGGCGCGCGTGCCGGCGATATCGCACCGCCCGACCGGCCCAGCATTTCGGTCAAGCTCTCCGCGCTGCATCCGCGTTTCGAGCCGCTCGCGCGCACGCGGGTGCTCGCCGAGTTGGTGCCCAGCGCGCTCGAGCTCGCGCGCCGGGCGCGCGATTGCGACCTCAATCTCACCGTCGATGCCGAGGAGGCGGATCGGCTCGAGCTCACCCTGGAGGTGATCGCGGCGGTGCTCGCCGACTCCTCGCTCGCCGGTTGGGATGGCTTCGGGCTCGCCGTGCAGGCCTATCAGAAGCGTGCTCCCGCGGTGATCGACTGGCTGGAAGAAACGGCGCAGCGGCTGCGGCGCCGGCTCATGGTGCGACTGGTCAAGGGCGCCTATTGGGACACCGAGGTCAAGCGCGCGCAGGAGCGCGGGCTTTCCGATTATCCCGTGTTCACGCGCAAGCCGATGACCGACATCTGCTACATCGCATGCACGCGCAAGCTCCTCGCGGCGCGGCCGCGGCTCTATCCGCAGTTCGCCACCCACAACGCGCTGACCGTGGCGAGCGTGATCGAGGACGCCGGCGGCGTCGAAGGCTACGAGTTTCAGCGCCTGCACGGCATGGGCGAGGTGCTGTACGACCTGTTGCTAGCCCACCACCCGGACGCGGCTTGCCGCATCTACGCCCCGGTCGGCGGCCACCGCGATCTTCTGGCCTATCTGGTGCGGCGCCTGCTGGAGAACGGCGCCAATTCCTCGTTCGTGTCGGTCGCCGCCGACCCGTCGGTGCCGATCGGGACCATCCTCGAGCGGCCACAGAGCCGGATCGGCGACCCGCGCCACGCGCGCAACCCGAAGATCCCGCTGCCGCGCGACCTCTACGCCCCGCAGCGGCGTAATTCCACCGGCGTCGAGTTCGGCGACCGGGCCAGCCTCGATGCGCTGCTTGCGGATATCCGCGCCGCCGGGCTGCGGATGGATGCAGCTCCGCTCGTCGCCGGTTCGGGGCGCGCGGGCGCCTCGCGCGAGCTGCATTCGCCGGTCGATGGCAAGTCCATGGGTCGCGTGACCGAAGCAGACGATGGGATCACATCGGCCGCCATGGCCGCGGCGCAGGCGGGCTTTGCGCGCTGGAGCGCAACGCCAACCGAGGACCGCGCCGCCGCACTCGAGCGCGCGAGCGACCTCTTGCAGGCGCGGCGCGGCCGGCTGATCGCGGCGTTGCAGACCGAAGGCGGCAAGACCCTCGACGATGCGGTCTCCGAGGTTCGCGAGGCAGTCGACTTCTGCCGTTATTACGCGCTCGAGGCGCGGCGCGGGCTTGCTCCGCAGCCGTTGCCGGGCCCCACCGGCGAGAGCAACGAGCTGCGCTATCGCGGCCGCGGGGTGTTCGTCTGCATCAGCCCGTGGAACTTTCCGCTTTCGATTTTTCTCGGCCAGGTCGCCGCCGCGCTGGTCGCCGGCAACACGGTGGTGGCGAAACCCGCCGAGCAGACCCCGCTCATCGCCGCCGAAACCGTGCGCATTCTGCATGAGGCCGGCGTCCCGGCGAGCACGCTCCATCTTGTTCTCGGTGACGGTAAGGTCGGCGCTGCGCTGATCGCCGATCCGCGCGTCGCCGGCGTCGTATTCACCGGCTCGACCGAGGTGGCGCGCGCGATCAATCGCGCGCTGGCGGCGAAAGATGCGCCGATCGTGCCGCTGATCGCCGAGACCGGCGGCATCAACCCGATGATCGTCGATGCCACCGCGCTCGCGGAGCAGGTCACCGACGACGTGATCACCTCGGCGTTTCGCTCGGCCGGCCAGCGCTGTTCGGCGCTGCGTCTGCTGTGCCTGCAGGAGGACGTGGCCGAGCCCATGATCGAGATGATCGCGGGCGCTGCGCGCGAGCTCGAACTCGGCGATCCGCGCGAACTCGCCACCCGCGTCGGTCCGGTGATCGATGCCGAGGCGAAAGACCGGCTCGACCATTGGATCGCGGAGCACGAGAGCCGCGGCCGCGTGCGCTTCCGCTGGGACCGGTTCAAGCCGCTGCCGCCGGGCGGCACCTATGTGGGGCCGACCATCATCATGCTCGAGCATGCGCGCGACCTCGCCGAGGAGGTGTTCGGTCCGATCCTGCACGTGGTGCGCTGGCGTGCCGACGAGCTCGAGGGGCTGCTCGATGAGATCGCGGGCAACGGCTACGCGCTGACGCTGGGCATCCAGTCGCGCATCGATGCCGCCGTCGAGCACATCGCGCGGCGCCTCCCGCACGGCAATGTGTACGTCAACCGCAGCATGATCGGCGCTGTGGTCGGCACGCAGCCGTTCGGCGGCAGGTTGCTGTCCGGCACCGGACCGAAGGCGGGTGGCCCGAGCTATCTGCGGCGGTTTGTCGCCGAGCAGGTGGTGACCATCAACACCGCCGCGGCCGGCGGCAATGCCTCCCTGCTCGCCTCCGAGGAATAGGTACCGGCGGGGCTGCATGCGAGCCAACGCACCCGTTCCGAAGGTTCGCAACCCGAAATTACGAGAATTGTTAGCTGCCGGCAGCGCTTTCGCGCCGCAAACCCGCACCTAGATCATCCAGCCGGCGTATCGCGGCTGTTCGCATGGTTGCCGCCGGTTTCCGGGAGGGCGTCGCCGGCGAGCAAGAGCAAGTGAGTCAGTCGGCGCGAGTGAGTGGACGGAGTCGGTACATGCGTAACCGGCGCCGGTCTGGGGGCGGGCGCCGGCTTTGCTTTGCTTCGCTTCACCTGGAATGGTTAGCATAAGTTCATGAGTTGGCGTTATTCTGATCGTAATGAGTGATTCGCTCGATCGCCTCTATGGCGCCGTCCTCGCCGCGCGTACTGCCGACCCGGCAAGCTCGCGCACCGCGCGCCTGTTGCGCGCAGGCCGTAGCAAGATGGCCAAGAAATTGGCCGAGGAAGCGATCGAGGTGGCGATCGACGCCACGCACGGACATTCCGACTCGGTGGTGCGCGAAAGCGCCGACCTGCTCTATAACCTTGTCGTGCTGTGGGTCGCCTCCGGCGTTCATCCCAAGGATGTGTGGACCGAGATGGAACGCCGCGAGCGCATGCTCGGCATTGCCGAGAAGCTTCCCAAGGAGCATCCCGAGGCCGCTCCGCGGCGCAAGGTGATCGCGCTCGACCGCAGCCACGCGCGCAAGCGGCGTTGAGCGTCCCATTCCGGCTGGGGCCATCGGCGGGCGCGGCCTAAGCCGTGCCGCGGAAGCCGGATTTCCACCCCATTTCGGACATGTTTGACTGCGCATGTCGGATCGATCCGAGCACGAGCGCGGGCATCCCGGGGACGACGCATGGACTCTCGTACAGCTGATCCAGCCGAGGCGGGGTATGGCCTGCGCAAGCCCTCCATGCTTCGCCGTCTTTACGACTGGTGCGTCGCCGCCGCCGACAAGCCGCACGCCACCTGGCTGCTGGGCACCGTCTCGTTTGCGGAAAGCTCGTTCTTCCCGGTACCGCCGGACGCCATGCTCATTCCCATGGCGCTCGCGCGTCCGGACAAGGCGTGGTTCTACGCCACGGTGTGCACCCTGGCGTCGGTCGCCGGCGGAGTGCTCGGCTATCTGATCGGAGCCTGGCTCTACGATTCCGTCGGGCTCTGGCTGATCGGGCTTTACGGCTACGGCAGCAAAGTCGAAGCATTTCGCGAAGCCTACGCGCATTGGGGCAGCTTGGTCATCCTGATCAAAGGCCTGACGCCGATACCCTATAAGCTCGTGACCATCACATCGGGCTTCGCTGGCTACAATTTCTTCCTGTTCGTCGTGCTGTCGCTGGTCACGCGTGGCATCCGATTTTTTGCGTTGGCGTTCCTGCTCAACCGTTACGGCGATCGGGCCCGCGCGATCATCGAAGAGCGGCTGACCTTCTGGGCCACGAGTTTCGCAGTGGTGCTGGTCGCTGGCATCATCGCCGCGGTCTACCTGTTCTGATCGGTTCCATCCCGATTGTTTCGTCGCTCCTCATTTCTGCCATGTCGGCTGCGCAGGCTGGCATCGGCTGCGATCGCAATGGGATCGTGATGACCAGCCATCCGGAAACAATCGCGGTTCGAAGCGCGCCCGGGGCGGTGCGCTCGCTGGCGGCGAGCGTTGCGCTGCTGCTGGTGTTTTCGGCGCTGGCGCAGGAAGGCCATCCGCCGGCCGGCTCCTCCGCAACGGACACCAGCCAGAACACAGTCCAAAACCCGGGCGCGGGCGGGTTTGGTATTTTCGCGCCGCCGCCGCTGCTGCTACCTAACCTGGGTCTCAAGCCCGATCCCATCGAGACCTTCGGGCATTGGCTGCAGGAGGGGACCACCAGGTTCCGATCGGACCTGCAGGACGCCCAGGAGACGTTCGACAAGTTGGGCAAGCAGACGCGCGACGCGGCCAAGGACGCGACCGGCGCCGTGATCGGATTGCCCAATGCCCGCATCGTGAACGCGCGCGAGCGCTGCGGGCGGGCGCAGAACGGCAGCCCCGATTGCCAGGCGGCGGCCGAGGCGGTCTGCCGTGGCAAGGGATTCCAGTCCGGCAAGAGCGTCGATACCCAGTCGGAGCTGAAATGCCCGGCGAAGGTCCTGCTCGAGCGCCGCACGCCCAACGACGCCGAATGTCCGACCGAGATTTTCGTCACGCGCGCGGTGTGCCAGTAAGCCGCGCCAATGCTATGATCGGCTGCCGTTCCCGTTGACGGGCACGCGTTCGCCGATCTGGGGGCGGCAATGCCTGCTCCCGGCGCGAGCGCGGCAGGATCGAGGCGCGCGCCCCCGTGAATCTCCATGCCATGCTGCTCGAGCGCGAGGCCGCGGGCCGCCCGGTGCGGGTCGCCCTGATCGGGGCGGGCAAGTTCGGCACCATGTTCCTGGCGCAGGCGCGCTCAACGCGCGGGCTGCACGTCCTCGCCGTCGCCGACCTCGACGTCGGCCGCGCCTTGCGCCAGCTTCGCACCGCCGGATGGGATGAGCAGGCGATCTCGGCGCCATCGCTCGGCGACGCGCTCAAGCGCGCGCGCATGCATGTGACGGCCGATGCGGAGGCGCTGATCGGCTTCCCCGACATCGACGTCATCGTCGAGGCGACCGGCGTGCCGGCAGCCGGCATTCGCCATGCGCTCGCCGCCATCGCCCATGGCAAGCACGTCGTCATGGTCAACGTCGAAGCCGATGCGCTCGCCGGCCCGCTGCTCGCGCGCAAGGCGAGGCAGGCGGGCGTGCTCTACAGTCTCGCCTGGGGCGACCAGCCGGCGCTGATCTGCGAGCATGTCGATTGGGCGCGCACCTGCGGCTTCACGGTAGTCGCCGCCGGCAAGGGCACGCGCTACGAGCCGCACTATCACCGCTCCACGCCGGAGACCGTCTGGGACATTCTCGACAAGTACCTCTCGATCGCCGACCGCAACTCGATCAACCCGAAGATGTTCAACAGCTTCATCGACGGCAGCAAGTCCGGGATCGAGATGAGCGCCGTCTGCAACGCCACCGGGCTGGTGCCGCAGAGCACCGGCCTCACCTTTCCGCCGGCGACGCGTTTCGAGCTCGCCCAGGTCTGCAAGCCGCGCAGCGCCGGCGGCGCGCTGGAGAAGGCCGGGGTCACCGAGGTGGTGTCGTCGGTCCATCGCGACGGCCGCGACGTGGCGCACCATCTCGCGCTCGGCACCTATGTGGTGTTCGAAGGCGACGGCGACTACGCCCGGCAATGCTTCAAGGAGTACGCCATGCTGCCGGACGACAGCGGCCGCTACGCCGCGCTCTACCGTCCGATCCACATGATCGGGCGCGAGCTCGGCGTCTCGATCGCGAGCGTCGCGTTGCGCAAGGAGCCGACCGGGGCGCCCACCGGATTTCGCTCCGACGTCGCCGCCACCGCCAAGCGCGCGCTCAAGCGCGGCGAGGTGCTCGACGGCGAAGGCGGCTTTTGCGTCTGGGGCAAGCAGGTTCCCGCCGAGCGCTCGCTGGCTCAGGGCCTGCTGCCGCTCGGCCTCGCGCACGCGGTGACGCTCGTGCGCGATGTCGGGGAGGGCGAATGCCTGAGGTGGAGCGACGTCGCCTGCGACGCCGACGATGTCGCGGTCAAGACGCGGCGCGAGATGGAAGCGGCGTTCGGGCGGCTCAGGTCTGTGGAATCCGCGTGATCCGGATACCGGCGCCGCCCGGCACCTTGTAGCGGCGATTGATCGTGATCAGGACCGAGGTCAGCGCCTCGGCCGCGGCGGAATTGGCGATCGGGCCGGCATAAAGCCCGCGCAGGCCCATGTCCGCGCACAGACCGATGGCGATCTCGCAGGCGGGGCGGTCGTCGCCGCAGACCAGGACGTCGCACTCGACCTCGTGCGCGAGATCGGAAAGATGCGTCGCCGCGACGTTCTGAAAGGCGGACACGACGCGCACGTCGGCGCCGACGAGCTCCTGGATCGCCGCCACCGCCGATCGGCCGCCGGGAAGCTGCACTGTGCCCACCTTCGGCGGCGCCAGCGGCACGGTGGCGTCGATGAGAATCTTGCCCGCGAGCTGGCCGCGGACCTCTTGCACCGTTGCGCGCTGCGCGGAGTAGGGCACCGTCAGGATCGCGATCTCGGCTCCCTCGCAGGCGGCGCGGTTGTCTGAGCCTGCGATGGTGTGATTGCCGCGCGCGGCCAACTCCGCCGCCGCGGCGCGCGCGCGCGCGGCATCGCGCGAGCCGATGGTCACGGCGTGTCCGGCCCCGGCCAAGCGCAGCGCCAGGCCGTTTCCCTGCGCGCCGGTGCCGCCGAGCACCGCGATCTTGTATCTCTGCCCCTCCACCGAGGTCTCCCGGTCAAGTCGCTTCGCTCAATCTATCTCCTCGCGAAGGGGGGGACCCATATTCCAGACTCGGTGGCTATAGGTCCCGCTTACGCGGCGACGACGGCGGACTTGATAGCCGAAGCTCGCAGCCCGCGCCAACGTCAATGTCCAGCCACGAACAAGTCCTCGATCGCAATCGGTCGTGGGATCAAGTGCTGGTCCACCATGTATTGCACGAGCGCCTCGAGCGTCGGCCGGTTGGCTTCGATCCCGTAGGGCCAGGGATCGCCGCCGAACACTTCGTCGATCTCGTCGATGTCGGCGGTAAGCCACGGCAGCATGTAGCGCAACGCGCCGCGCTCCTTCATCAGCGCGAGCGCGCGGTCCTTGGCCTCGCATAGCGCCTCATAGAGGCTGTGCGCCACGAACTGATGCGCCTCGTAGAGCTCGCGGCGGATGACGATGAGATGCATGATCGGGAAGATGCGGGTGCGCCGGTAGTAGTCCTTCTCCACCTCGCGATAGTTCGGAAACAGGCGCACGATATCCGGATTGGTCCCGATGCCCTCGACCGGCCGCGAGCTGATGATCGCGTCGATCTCGCCTTCGGCGAGCAGCTGGCTGAGCGATTTTCCCGATCGATTGATCGCGAGCGCGGGCTGCTCGAGCAACGGCGCAACCGTCGGATCGCCGTGCGCGCCGGGCTTTTTGAGCGCGCCCTGCAGCCAGCGGATGTTGGCGAGTTCCACGCCGTATTCGTGCTGCAGCAGGCCGCGGATCCAGACCGCGGCGGTCATGGTGTAGAGCGGAACCCCGACCCGCCGGCCTTCCAGGTCCTTCGGCGCGCGGATTCCCGACCTGCGATTGAAGAAGATGAAGCCGTGCCGGAACACGCGCGACGCGAAGGCCGGCACTGCGACGAACGGGCAGCGCCCGGCGCCCAGGCGGCTGATGAATTCCGAGCTCGACATCTCGGCGGCGTCGAACTCGAGCTTGCCGCCCATGCGGTCGAAGATGTCGCGTGGCTCGTCGTTAGCGAGGAACTTGAGGTCGATGCCGCGCGGCGCGACCTCGCCGGTGTAGAGGCGCAGCATGCGGTCGTAGAGGCCGCAGGCGAAGGTGACCGGCAGCTTCGCCGCCGCGCCGGAGCTGGTCTCTCTGACGTTCATGGCTTGCCCGCGCTGTTGCTCGCTTGCTCGGCGCTCAGTTGCCGGGGCCTTGCGCGCCGATCGCCGCACGCGCCAACGGCCCCCACTTGACGATCTCGCTCTCGACGAAGCGCGTGAACTGCGCGGCCGACATTTTCTCCGTGATGATCGCCTCCTGTTCAAGCTGGCGGCGCACGTCGGCAGGGTCGATCGCGCTGTTGATCTCCCGATTGAGCGCCGCGACCAGATCGGCCGGCAGCTTGGCCGGGCCGGAGAACGACCACCACGTAGTGGTCACCAGTTCGTCGTAGCCCAGCTCCTTGAGCGTCGGCAGGCCGGGATATTGCGCCAACCGCGCGCGCGAGGAAACCGCCAGCGCGGCCAGCGTGCCGGCGCGGATATGGGGGCTCGACGTCGTCAAGGTCATGGCGCCCACCTTGACGTGGCCGGCGACGAGATCCGTCACCGCCTGTACGCCGCCCTTGTAGGGTACGTGCGTGAGCCGGATGCCGTCCTTGCGCGCGAGGTATTCGCCGACCATGTGGCCCAACGACCCCACGCCGGGCGAAACATAGCCGATCGGCTCTGCGCTGCGGCGCGCGAGCGCTACGAGCTCGACGAGCGAGGTCACGCCGAGCGAGGCGTGCGCGGTGATCACGATCGGCGAGCCGCCGACATAGGCGATGTGGGTGAAATCCTTCAGCGGGTCGAACGGCGGATGGGCGCTGGTCGCCGGCGCGATGACGTGAGACGGAATCCCGGAAATCACGAAGCTGGTGCCGTCGGGATCGGAGCGGGCGACCGCGGCAGAGCCCACCATGCCGCTCGCGCCCGGGCGGTTCTCGACTGCGAAGCTCTGTCCGAACGCGCGGCCGAGATGTTCCGCCAAAATGCGGCCGATCAGGTCGGCGCTGCCTCCCGGCGGCCACGGCACCACGATGCGCACCGGCTTGCTCGACCATGCCCGAGGCTGGGCGGTGAGCGGCTCGCCCGGTGCGGGCGCGCCCGCGGCGAGCGTGCAGGCGACAGCGATCGCGGTCGATAGCAGGAGCCTATGCACTGCATTTCCTCGCGCTGCGCGTCGGAGGGATTTGGCTGCATAGCAGCCATGGCCTATTCGCGGCGGCGCCGACCTCGTGTTCGTTGACGGCAACGAATTTTGTTGCGACCATTCCGCAGCGTCGGCAGCGCGTCAAGCAGCAAAAAAATACCGCCAGGAGCCAAACAAAAAATGCGCGTGGTCGATGCGATCGCCCGCTGGTTCGAGGTCGCGGGATTCCGGCACTATTTCGGCTACGCCGGAGGCGCGGTATGGCCGTTTCTCGATGCGCTCACTGACAAGCCCGCGATCGAGGGCATCCAGGCCAAGCACGAATCGCACGCGGTGCACATGGCCGATCTCTATCACCGGGTCAGCGGCCGCGTCGCGCCGGTGATCGTGTCGAAGGGGCCCGGCCTGCTCAACGCTGTCGGCGCCTGCGCCAGCGCCATGCACGAGTCCTCGCCGGTCTTGATCATCGCCGGCGGCTCGACCACGCATTTTCTCGGCAAGGCCGGCATGCAGGAGATCTACTATCACGGCTTCGAGGACGCCACGAGCATCTTCCGCCCGGTCTGCAAGGGAACCTGGATGCTGGTGCGGCCGGACACCACCATCGAGATTCTCAACTACGCGCTCAAGGCGGCGACGTCCGGGCGGCCCGGGCCGGTCTTCGTCGAGGTGCCCTACGACATCCAGCTGGCGCCGGTCGAAGGCGAGATCGAGGCGCCCTCCGCGCGCGCGCCGCAGCTCAATCGCCCGCGCGCGGATGCGCCCAGCGTGGAGCGCATCGCACGCATGATCGCGGAGTCCGAGCGCCCGCTGCTGCTCGCCGGCGGCGGGGTGGCGCGCTCGCGCGCTGCCGACGCGCTCAAGCGCGCGGCCGAGACCCTCAACATCCCCACCGTCACGACGCTCCCTGCCAAGGGCATGCTGGCCGAGAATCATCCGCTCTCCATCGGCACGCTCGGGCGCTCGGGTTTCGTGTGCGCGGCGCGCGCCAGCCGCGAGGCGGATCTGGTGATTGGCGTCGGAGCGCGCTTCTCCGACAATCACACCGCCAACTGGCGCAAGGGTTCGATTTACGACGTCTCGCAGACCAGGATCGTGCAGGTCGATCTCGACTATCAGGAGGTCGGGCGCAATTTCCCGGTCGCGCTCGGTCTCGTCAGCGATGCCAAGCTCTTCCTGGAGGATCTCGCGGCCGCGGTAGGCGGCCCCGGCAACAAGAAGCACCAGGACTGGCTCGAGCGCACGCAGGGTTTCCGCGCCGAGTGGGAGGAGGAAATCCGTCCGCTGCAGACTGCGGCGAGCGCGCCCACGCATCCCGCGCGCCTGGTCTACGAGGTCGGCCGTGCGCTGCCGACGGATGGCCGCGTCTACATCGATATCGGCGACGTCACCCAATACGCCGAGGCCTATATGAAGATCTGCACGCCCGGCGCCTGGCAGATCAGCCCCGGAATGGCCGAGATGGGCTGGGCGTCGTCCGGCATTCCCGGCGCGCTCGCCGCTGACGGGCGGCCCGGCGTCGCGCTGGTCGGCGACGGCGCGTTCAACATGACCTCGCAGGTGGTGGCCACGGCGGTCGAATACGCCCTGCCGGCGATCTGGGTCGTGCTCAACAACTACGAGCTCGGCATCGAGCGCAAGGGCATGGAGCGCAGCTATTCGCGCTCGCATCCGTGGTGCCGCTTCGTGCGCAAGGATACCGGCAAGCCTTACAATCCCGACTATGTCGCGCTCGCCCGCGCCTATGGCGCGGAAGGCGCGCGCATCGAGGATCCCGCCGCGCTGGCGCCGGCGCTGCAAAAGGCCTTCGCCAGCGGGCGCCCCTGGGTGGTCGACGTACCCATCGATCTGAGCGTCGGCAGCTATTTCACCAAGGGCATCGATCGCGCCTATCCGGACAAGTGGGCCAAGTCCTATCCCAGCTACAACTTGCTGCGGAACGTCGAGGGCTAGGATGGCGGTGCGCAGAGCCCAGGCCAAGGCGGCCTCCGACCCGGTCAGCTCCGGCGACGTGATCGATGAGCTGCGCCGCCGCTACGACCGGCTCACGCAGTCGCAGAAACGCATCGCCGAATACATCGTCGAGCACCCGCAGGCGGTCGCGTTCTCGACCGTCGACCAGATGGCGGGCGAGCTCGACGTCAATCCCTCCACCATCGTGCGCTTCACCTACCGCCTCGGGCTCAACGGCTTTCCCGATCTGCAGGAGCGGATGCGCGAGTTGGTGCGCGGCCAGCTCTCGCGCACCGGCGACCCGACCAGCGAGAGCCCGGTCGCCGGCCACCTCGAGGGGACGAGCTTCGGCGCCTCCTTGAGCCACGACTGGCAGAACCTGCATCACGCCATCGCCAACATCGATGCCGCCGGCTTCGCCCGCGCGGTGAACATCCTCGCGCACGCGCGGCGGGTCTACGTCGTCGCCGGATTCACCACCTTCCCGGTCGCGCACTATTTCGCGCTGGTGCTCGATCGCTTGCGCACCGACATTTCGCTGCTCGCCTCCAACGATGCCTTCGCCACGCCGCGCATCATCGAGATGAAGTCCGAGGATTGCGTGCTGGCCTTCACTTTTCCACGCTACGCGGCGGCGACCCACCGCATCGCGCTGTGGGCGAAGGAGAACAAGGCCAAGGTCATCGCGGTGACCGATTCGCCGATTTCGGCACTGGGGCAGATCGCCGACGTGGTCCTGCTCGCGCCTTCGGCCGGAACCGGGATGCAGAATTCCATGGTCGCGCCGATGGCGGTCGCCAACGCGCTGCTCAACGGGGTCGCCGCCGTCAAGGGTACCAGCGCGCTCGAGCGCTACAGCCGACACGACCGGCTGATGAACCGCTGGGATGCCTTCCTGCTGAAATTGGATGGGTCCGACTGATGGCGCAGGCCGAAGCCGATACGGCCGCGCTTTCCGGCATCCGCGTGCTCGATCTCACCACCAACTACGCCGCCTATGCCGGCCGGCTGCTCGCCGATCTCGGCGCCGACGTCGTGCGCGTCGAGCCGCCGGAGGGATCCGCGGTGCGCAGGCTCGCGCCGTCCGCCCGCGCGCGGAGCGGCGAGTGCGTGAGCTTCGCACATGCGTTTCTCGACGCCGGTAAGCGCAGCGTCACGCTGGATCTCGCGAGCGCCGCCGGCCGCGCGCGGCTGGCGCAACTCGCGGCCGCAAGCGACGTGGTGATCGAGACCGGCGCGCCGTCCGCGCAGGCGGGCGCGCCGCTCGACTTTGCCGCCATCGCCCGGCGCAATCCCGCTCTCGTGCTGGTCTCGATCTCGCCGTTCGGCCGCGGCGGTCCCTATGGCGGCCATGCCGCCACCGACCTGACGCTGCTCGCTGCCGGCGGGCTCTTGTCGCTCGGCGGCTATGCCGACAGCGCGCCGCTCGCCGTCCACGGCGAGCAGGCGATGCTCGCCTGCGGCATCTATGGCGCGGTCGCCGCGCTCGCCGCGCTCTACGCGCGCACGCAGAGCGGCAAGGGCTGCTGGATCGACCTGTCGGGACAGGAATGCGTGGCGTTCGCGCTCGAGGACGCGCTTCCGGAATGGTCGATCAATGCTCGCGTGCGGCGGCGTCAGGGCGAGACGGCGCGCGAAGCGGGCACCGGCGTCTATCCCTGCAAGGATGGCCATGTCAGCATGGTGGCGGGCCGGCTCGGCACCGCCAAGGCGTTCGACGCGCTGACGGACTGGATTGCCGCCTCGGGCGTGCCCGGCGGCGCGGAGCTGCGCGCCCCGCAATGGCGGAATTTCAATTATCGCCAGTCGCCCGAGGGGGTCGCGCGCTTTGCAGAGATTTTCGGCGCCTTCTGCCGCACCCGCGGCAAGCAGGAGCTCTATCGCGAAGGCCAGGCTCGGCAGATCGCGATCGCGCCGGTGAACACCATCGCCGAGGTCGTCGAAGACGCGCAGCTCAAGGCCAATGACTTTTTCCAACCGCAGGTCGAGGAGCTCTGGGGCAAAGAGGTCATCTTCCCCGGCCCGCCTTATCGGCTGAGCCGTACGCCCGCGCGCCGCCGCGGCCCTGCGCCCAAACTCGGCGAGCACAATCGCGAGCTGCTGGAGGAGTCAGAGCAATCGCGCAATCCGACCGACATCGGGGTCGGCCCGGGCTGAACGGATGCGGCTTGCGGGACTCAGAGTGCTCGACTTCTGTTGGGTGGGCGCCGGCGCCTTCGTCACCCGCATTCTCGCCGATCTGGGGGCCGAGGTGATCAAGGTCGAGTCGCACAGCCACCCCGACAATCTGCGCCTCTCCGGCCCGCACCAGCCCGGTGCGAAAGCGCTCGAGGGCTCCGGCTATTTCGCCTCGCGCAACAGCAGCAAGAAGAGCATCGCCCTCAACATGTCGCATCCACGCGCACGCGCGATCGCGCTGCAGCTGGCGGCGCGGTGCTCGATCGTCACCAACAATTTCCGTCCCGGCGTGATGGAGCGATGGGGCCTGGACTATGCCGCGGTATCGGCGGTGAACCCCTCCGTGATCTATCTCGCGATGCCGATGCAAGGAAGCCGCGGGCCGCATCGCGACTATATCGGCTTCGGCTCGACCATCGCCGCGCTTTGCGGTCTCACCAGCATGGCCGGACTTTCCGGCCGCGCGCCGATCGGCACCGGCACACATTACCCCGACCATCTGCCCAATCCGGGCCACGCGCTGGTCGCGGTGCTGGCGGCAGTGCTGCATCGCGCCCGCACGGGCGAAGGCCAGCACGTCGAGCTCGCGCAGATCGAATCGACCGTGAACGTGCTCGGCCCCGCGCTGCTGGCCTGGTCGGCGACCGGTGCGCTCCCGCGCGTCGACGGCAACCGCCGCGCCGGCGCCGTGCCGCGCGGGGTCTTCCCCTGCGCCGGCGAGGATGTCTGGTGCGCGATCGAGGTGGAGGATGATCGCGCCTGGCAGGGGCTCGTTGCCGCGCTCGGCGCGCCGGAATGGATGCGCGCGGGCGAGCTCGCCGCGCTTGCCGGCCGCGCGGCGCGTGAGGAGATGATCGAGCGCCGCCTCGCGGAGGAGACCCGCCGCCTGCCCGCCGCCGAGCTGGTCGAGCGGCTGCAGGCGCACGGTGTCGCGGCGGCGAAGGTGGCGACCAGCGCCGATGTCGCCGCCGATCCCCAGCTCGCCGCGCGCGGCTACTGGCACGGCGTGGCGCATGCGGAGATGGGCACGGTGTTGGCGAACCTGCCGCCGTTTCACGCCGTCGGCGAGGAGCGTGCCCCGCCCGCAGCGCCGCCGCTTCTGGGCGAGCATACCGTCGAGCTTGCCTCGCGGCTGCTCGGCCTTGGCGCCGCCGAGTGCCGGCGGCTGATGGACGAACAGGTGTTCTATTGAGCGCGATCGAAGTCCGGGTCGAGGAGGCCGTCGCGCTCCTCACCCTCAATCGGCCGGAGAAGCGCAACGCGATCAACGAGGAGATGCGCGCGGAGCTGGTTTCTGCCTGCGCCCGGTTCGACGCCGAGGCGGCGATCCGCGTGGTGGTGCTGACCGGCGCGGGCACTGCTTTCTGCGCCGGCGGGGATCTCAGCGCATCGGCTGCGCCTGATCCGCGGCGTCCGCGGGTGATCGATCCGCTCGACCGGTTCGCAAAGCCGCTGATCGCCGCCATCAACGGGCTTGCCTTCGGCGGCGGGCTCGAACTTGCGCTGGCCTGCGACCTGCGCATCGCCGCGCATGGCGCGCGCTTCGCGCTGCCCGAGGTTCGCATCGGCAGCATCCCCGGCAGCGGCGGCACCCAGCGGCTTGCCGCCGTGGTCGGCCCCTCGCTCGCCGCGCATATGATCTTGACCGGCGAGCCGATCGACGCCGAGCAGGCGCTTGCGGCTGGCCTGGTCTCGCAGCTGTGTGCGCCGAACGGGCTGCTCGACACCGCCATGGCGCATGCGCGCACCATCGCGCGCAACGCGCCGCTCGCGGTCGTCGCTGCCAAGCGTGCGCTGCGCCTGGCCGCCGGAACGCACGTGGCGGAGAACCTCGATTTCGAGCGCGCGCTGTTCAACGAGATCGCGCTCACCGAGGATCGCAACGAAGGCCGGCGCGCGTTTCGCGAGAAGCGCCAGCCGGCGTTCAAGGGGAAATGAATGGCCTGGCGGCGCGCGGCGATCGTCGGCGTGGGGGCGACCCGGCAGGGCAAGCTGCCGGAGGAGACGCCGCTGTCGCTCGCGGCGCAGGCCTTTCGCCTGGCGCTCGCGGACAGCGGCATCGACAAGCGCGAGGTCGACGGCCTGCTCACCATGCCGGGCACCACCTCGCCGGAAGGCGCCAAGAACTATCTCAACGTGGGCGAGCTTCTCGGCGTCGATCCGCGCTTTACCGGCAGCTTGACCATGGGCGGCGCAACCGGCGGCGCGCTCGTGCAGATCGCCGCCATGGCGATCGCCACCGGCATGGCGGAGGTCGTCGCCTGCATCTTCGCCGACACCGCACGCAGCGGCGGCTCGCGCTTCGCGGCCGCCGCCGGCGGCGACGATTCCTGGGGCGTGTGGGGCATGTTCGGCAACGCCGCCAACAGCGCCATGGGCTTTCGCCGCCACATGGCGCTCTACGGCACGCGCTCCGAGCACCTCGGTTGGATCGCGGTCACTTGCCGACGGCACGCCGCGCTCAATCCCAACGCGGTCATGCGCGATCCCATCACCATCGACGACCACCAGAGCTCCAGGCTGATCGTGGATCCGCTGCGGCTGCTCGACTGCTGCCTGATCAGCGACGGCGCGGTCTGCGTGATCGTCACCTCGCCCGAGCGCGCGCGCGACTGCCGCAAGCGCCCGGTGGCGATCTGGGGCATGGGCCAGGGCCACACCACCGGCAATCTGCGCGTGCGCGAATGGTGGTACCTGCCGCACCAGCGCGATTGCGTGGCCGACGCCTATCGCATGGCCGGCGTCGCGCCGCGCGACATCGGCGTGGCGCAGCTCTACGACAATTTCACCGTGGCGGTGCTGTTCTGGCTCGAGCATGCCGGCTTCTGCCGCGAAGGCGAAGCCGGCGACTTCGTCGCCGGCGGTACGCGCATCACGCTCGGCGGGGAGCTGCCGATCAACACCGCCGGCGGCAATCTCTCGGAATCCTACATGCAGGGCTGGCTGCACATCGTCGAAGGCGTGCGGCAGCTGCGCGGCGAGTGCGGCGAGCGCCAGGTCGAGAACGCCGAGCTCTGCCTCGTCACCGGCCGCGGCATGACGCTCAA
>DATBKV010000061.1:0-13450 GCA_036555745.1 Xanthobacteraceae bacterium
CTCCATTCGGCGCTGGCGTATCAGTCGCCGGCCGAGTTCGAAGCCAACCTCCGCTCGCCCACAGCTTATCCACAGGGCGCGCAAGCAACAGTAACTGCAATGAGTCTCTAGTTTCGTGTCTCACCCGGAGGGTGCACTCCATGCAACCCTCCCTGTTTTTTCCCTGTTATTTACAGGGGGAACAGGGTTGCAGCGGCGGAGTGCCCCCTCGGGCGAGACGCGAAAATCAGGTCTACAATGCCCGGCGATGGGGCACGTCCGGGTTGGCGGAAGGAAGCCGCAGCGAGAGCGCCGTCGATGGACTCCTCGATCTTGCAATGGAATTGGCGCGGCGAGACCATTCGCCTGGGCGCGCAGGCGAGCGGCAGCGGGCCGAAGCTTTTGCTGCTGCCGGCGCTGAGCTCGATCTCGACCCGACACGAGATGCGCGCGCTGCAGGAGCGTCTTGCGCGTGACTACTCGTGCCTGAGCGTGGACTGGCCCGGATTCGGCGACGGCTCTCGTCCACCCCTGGACTGGAGGCCGGAGGCCTATTCCGCGTTCCTCGCTCATCTCTTGAGCGTGGTGGTGCCGCAGCCGCACGCCGTCATCGCGGCGGGCCATGCGGCCACCTATGCGCTGGCGCAAGCGGCGAACGCGCCGCAAACGATTGCGCGCCTCGTCCTCATCGCGCCGACCTGGCGCGGGCCGCTGCCGACCATGCTGGGCGGGCAGCGCCGGTGGTTCGAGCGGCTGTGCCGGCTGGTCGACCTGCCTGGGCTTGGGCCGCTGATCTACCGGCTCAACGTCAATCGCCTGGTGGTGCGCTACATGGCGGCGGGCCACGTCTACGCCGAGCCCGCGTTCCTTGCAGGCGAGCGCATGCGCGAGAAGCTCGCGGTGACGCGCGCGCCGGGTGCGCGCTTCGCCTCGGTGCGGTTCGTGACCGGCCGGCTCGACCCGCTCGCAAGCCGCGAAGAGTTTCTGGCGCTGGCGCGGCGCGCGGCGGCGCCGATCCTGGTGGTCTACGGCGCCGAGACCCCGCCGAAATCGCGCGCCGAGATGGAGGCGCTCGCCGGCGTGCCCGGCGTTCGCAGCGCCGTGCTGCCGCGCGGCAAGCTCGCGCTGCACGAGGAGTTTCCCGACGCCACCGCCGCGGCGATCGCGCCGTTCCTGCGCGAGGCGCCCGCCGCCGCGGCGCCGCATTGATGGCGCGCCTCGAGATGGCGCCGCGAACGCGTTGCCCCCACTGAAGCTCAGTCTGGCTCCTGGCTGGGCAGTTGTCCTGCTTTCGCCACGTTCCTGGTGCACTCGTTTCGTTGGGGCGTGCAGCGTCGCGATGATTGATCTGCAATGGAGTCGCAAACGATGTCCGCTGCACCGTGGTCGTTTTCAAGCCACGGTTCGGATCGTTTGCTCGGTTCCCTGCTCACGACTGTCGGGCGCATGCTTTGATCAGCCAGGGGGTGATCATGAAGACCGCTCTAATCACCGTTGGCCTCCTTGCGACAGCCATCAGCCAAGCATCACCTGCATTCGCTCTCGGTAGTGCCTTACATCTTTTGGCTTCTCAGCATGTACGACCTGACGAGGGCAGCCAGCCTGCTTGCAGGGAGTACGCCCATCACCACGCCGGAAGTGCTCAAAAAGCAAAACATGGTCCGCTGAATTGCCCCTAAGAGCATAGATCGTGCTGCATGCGGCGCGTCCGTGATGGTTCAAGCACGCTCTCTGCAGTGCGCTCACTTGGTATTCGGCAATGGGGCGGAATTGCTCGCGGATGAGGCGGCAGTCGCAGCCCGACGCCCGAGTTCGCGGCTGGCCAATCTGAGTACTTCGGCCGCCGCATCCCCCAGCAGAGCGCGATAGCCCGCAATCCACCGCGCGAACATGTTGTAGATCACTACGGCCGGAATGGCGGCGGCAAGCCCGAAGGCCGTCGCCAGCAGCGCCTCGGCGATGCCCGGTGCCACCACCGCGAGGTTGGTGGTCTGCGATTTTGAAATGCCAACGAAACTATTCATGATCCCCCAGACGGTGCCGAACAAGCCGACGAAGGGCGCCGTCGCACCGATGGTGGCGAGGATTCCAGTGCCGCGCAGGATCCGGCGGGCGTAGCCGGCTTCGATGCGCTCGAGGCGCGATGCGATCCGCTCTTTGATGCTGTCCGGCTCTCCACGAGGAGAGGAAAGCTGGACCTCCGTCCCTGCTGCGTTAAGAAGTTGCCAGACTTCTCCCTCGGCATTGGCAGACCGCTCGCCTTCAACGATCGATTGCACGGTCGAAAACACCTGCAATGCACTCCTCACGCGCCGGCTGGCAAAAACAATCTCCACCGTTTTGGCAAGCCACACGGTCCAGGTAACCACAGAAGCAAAGCCCAGTCCGATCAGTACGGCCTTCACCACTTCATCCGCATTAACGAACATGCCCCAGGGAGTGAGGTCGCGCGGCAGCGCCGCATTGCCGACAACGGCGCCTTGCGCGAGCGCGGCCACGGGGCGGATCGTAAGCGCGAAGACCGTTAGGCCCGGAAGGGACCAGACTCGCGTCAAGGCAGTGGCCACGGACGAAATCCGGATACCCAGGAGCAGAACGCCACCGGACGCCCGCGCCAGCCGATCATGTTGCCGTAAACGTCATAGACCGGCAGGCGGAACCAAGCGCAGTTGGCGCCGGGCAGTGGCTCTGCATAGGCGTAATACACATAGCCCGGCGGCGCATCGGGGGGCCGTTCAACGGCGCCGACCGCGCAGCCGAGGCAGCGCGCTAGCGCCGTAGCTGGCAGGGCGGGGGCCGCGGTTGCCAAAGTCGCGGCTGCAAGGAGCGCAGTGACAGTTTTCGTCATGAGGTCACCGTTTAGCGTTGGAAGGATGGGGGTACCACTTTTCCAGTTTCACGACTTCTTGGCTGCAGAAGGCATCCGACGCGTCGATCTAAGCGAAATGCCTTTCTGCTTCGCTTTCCTGTAGATGGCTTCGAGGGTGCGGCCCATCGTGAGCGCGATCATGCGGGGCGGCGTGTTTTGCTTTGCAAGCGTATCGAGCTCGTTGACGTCGCTGCTGGTCCATGGCTTGCCCTGGTTCGATGGTTTCTTGGCCATGCATCGCCCTCCTGCGGTCGGATCAGTCGTAGAGCCAGGTCATTTCGGGATCGAGCTTGTAGTTCACGCCGAGGCGGACGATGTCGTCGGTGACGCGCGAGGTGAAGGCGGTGGCGACCGTCGAATTCGTCGCCGGCGTCGGCACGGTGGTGACCGAGCCCAGATCGAGGTGGAGATATTCAACCCTGCCGGTCCAGTTGCCGACGAGGTGGCTCTCGATGCCGCCGCCGGCGCTCCAGCCCGCCTTGGTATTGTGGCTCGCCACGATCGTGTTGACGGGATCGCCGTCGCCATCGAAGCCGAACACGGTGGCTGCGGTCATCACCTCGCCCACGGCGAGGCCGCCGGTGACGTAAGCGAGCACATCGGGCCAAACGGTCACGCCGAGCCGCCCGCGCAGGGTCGTGAACCATTCGAGCTTCTGGCCCTGCTCGGAGAGCGCCAGCACCGACGGATCGGCGACGACGCCGGCGAGACCGGGATTGCAGGTCTCGCCGGGGCAGACGGCTTTCATCGATGCGTGTTGGCCGGAGTAGTTGAGGTCGGCTTCGATGCCCGCGAGCAGCGCTCCGGCAACGAAGTTGTAGCCGGCCTGCGCGCCGCCGATCGCGCCCTTGAGCTTGCGTGAGCTCGTGCTCGCGAACAGCGGGCTGCCGGTCGCAGTATCGCTGAAGCTGGTGTCGGTATCGGAGCTGCCCCAGCCGTAGCCGACGTTGCCGCCGAGATAAAAGCCGGCCCAGCTCCACGCTACGCGCACCGGCGCCTTGAATACCATCGGCGCAACAGTGGAGACGGGCGGGTTGTAAACGGCGCCGAGCGGATCGAATTTGTAGTTGAGCCCGACGCGCACGATGTTGTCGGTGATGCGCGTGTTGAACGCGACCGCGACCGGCGTGGAATTGAACGGATTGCTCGCGGCGGACGAGAACGTGCCGAAATCCAGGTAGAGGTATTCGATCTTGCCGGTGAGATTGCCCCAAAGGTGGGTTTCGATTCCGGCTCCGGCCGCCCAGCCCGCCTTGGTCGTGTGGCCGTAGAATCCGAGACCGACCGGGGTGACGATCGGGTTGCCGTCGGGGTCGACGCCGGTGCTGAAGCCCGAAACCGTGCCGGCGGTCTTGACCTCCGCGACGGCGAGGCCGCCGGTGACATATGCCAGCGTATCCGGGGTGACGACCGCGCCAAGGCGGCCGCGCACAGTGCCGAACCAATCGAGTTTGAGGTCGCGGTCGAAGCTCGCAGTGACCGGCGCGTCGGTGCCGGCGATCGCCGGGTTGCAGATCGCGCCGGGACAGCCGAAACTCGGCGTCGTCTTCTGGGTCGAGAACTGGATGTCGGCTTCGATGCCGGCGACCAGCCACGAGCTCACCGGCCAGGTGTAGCCGCCTTGCACGCCGGCGATCACGCCGTTGAGGCTGTCGGAGGAGCCGGCGGCGAACAGCGCCGTGCCGGCGGTTGCATCGCTGAACGCGGCATCGGTCTTGGCCTGGCCTGCGCTGTAGCCGACGTTGAAACCGAAATAGGGGCCGGCCCAGGTCCACGCCACGGGGATCGGCGCGCCATAGCTCGACGGCGCTTTGTAGACCGGCGCCTTATAGAGCAGCGGCACGCCGATGCCGGTGAGTGCGTCGTACCCGCCGAGCGCCGGGTTGAATTTGTAGTTGAGCCCGAGGCGCACGATGTTGTCGGTGATGCGCGAGCTCGTGGAGAGCGTGATCGGCGTCGCGTTCAGTGGGTTCGCCAGCGAGGTCGAGATGCTGCCGAAATCCATGTAGAGGTATTCGACTTTGCCCGTGACATTGCCGATGAGACGCGCTTCGAGCCCGGCGCCGACGGTCCAGCCGGGTTTTGTCGTCAGCGCGCTCGCCGACGTGCTCACCGCGACCGGGTTGCCGTCAGCGTCGAAGCCGGTGCCGGAAAGCCGTGCGGTGGTGCGGATCGAGCCGACCGCCAGGCCACCGGTCGCATAAGCGATAATCTCCGGCGTGAGGGTGGTGCCGAAGCGCCCGCGCAGCGTGCCGAACGAGTCGAGCTTGTGGCCCTGGTCGAAATTCGCGGTCACCGGCGCGTCGAAGTCGACGATCCCGGAATTGCAGACCGCACCGGGGCACACATAGGTCGGCGTGGCGCCCTGGCCGGAGATCTGGAGGTCGCCTTCGAAGCCGGCGACCCAGTTGCCCCACTGCCAATTGTAGCCGCCCTGGAAGCCGCCGATGCCGCCGTTGAGATTGTCGGCGGAGCTTGCGGCGAACAGCGTGGCTCCGCTTGCGTCGGCGAAGACCGCGTCGGTCCGCGACCTGCCGAAGCTGTAGCCGATATTGGCGCCGACATAGGGTCCCGCCCAGCTCCATGCGGCGAGCACCGGCGCCTTGAAAATGGGGAGGCCGAAGCCGGGCGCCGCCTTGTAGACGTCGACCGGCACCTTGCCGGCCGGCGGCGCGCCGCCGAACTTGGCGTTCATGAACACCTTGATGCTGCGCCCCGGCAGCAGGATTTCGTCCTTGTGGAATTGCACCGAGTTGCGCACGTCGACGTCGAGCAGGTTGTCGCCGACGAGGCCGGTGGTGATCTCGGTCGGTCCCCACGGCGAGTAACGCCAGTAGCGCGTGTTGCTGATCTCCATTTTGAGCAGGTTGTAGCCGGAGGTCGGCGTGTCGTTGAGGCCGAGGTCGCTCTGGCCGAAGGCGTGCAGCAGACCCATGCGCACGAACCAGTTGTCGTTGCGCCAATAGGCACCGCCGCCCAAGCGCATCGGCGGCATGCGCGGCACGTTGCTGCCGTCGGTAAAGGTGGCGCGCACGAAGTCGTACTGGCCGTCGACGCCGAAGATGCCGGTCGCCAGCGGGACGAGGTCCCACTGCCAGGCGATCTCGCCGCCGCGGAAGATCGCGTCGCGCTGGGAGTAGATGGTCTGGATGAATTCGGTCCCGACGCCGCAGCTCGCGAAATCTGCGCCGCACAGGATGCCGGTATTCTGCCGGAAGATGAAGTCTTTGTAGTAGGTATAGTAGACCTTGCCGTCGAAGCGGAACGCGCCGTTGGTGCGTTTGAGGCCGAGCTCGGCGCTGTTGGCGGTCTCGATCTTGAGATTGGGATCGCCGATCTCGAAGGTGCCGGGCGCGTCGTGGGAGCCGTGCGCGAACAATTCGAGCGCGGTGGGCGCGCGCTGGATGCGCGACACCGTGGCGCTCGCCACCATCCACGACGGCAGGTCCTTGAGCACCTTGAAGCTGACGCTCGCCGGGTTGAAGCCGAGCGACTGCAGCGACAGTGTGGGATCGTCCGGCGGCGGCAGCAGCGAAGGCGGGAAGATGCCGGCGGTGCCGTCGAGCCGCACGTTCTCGACCCGGCCGGCCAGCTGCGTGCGCAAGGTCTCGGTGAGCCAGAGCTCGTTGAACAAATAGGCGGCGCCGCGGTTGGTGCGGGCGGAGCCGAGCAGGCTGCCGGCGTCGCCGGCGGTGTCGAGCTGCTGGTGGTCGAAGGAGGTGCCGATCGTGGTGATCAGGGCACCGAGCGGCGTCGCCATCGGCATGAACTGGATCTCGGCCTTGGTCTCCTGGGCGTGATTGTTGAAGGTCGCCTGCACGCCGTCGAGGCCGTCCTCGCCGATGCCGATCTCGTCGTGGTGGTATTCGACCGCGCCGGCCCAGAACCGCACCACGTCGATGGCGGAGGATTCTGGACGAAACTCGCCTTTGCTGGTGAACCTGGTCTGCTGCAGCGCGATGCGGGTGTTGGACGCCGCGCCGTCGAGGGTCGGGACGTGATAGAGCGTGGTGAAGTGGGATATTGCAGCGCCCACATAGCCGCCGTCGAACAGATACGAGCTGCCGACCGCCTGACCCTCGGAGTGGAACGAGGAGTTCGGCTGCTTGCCGTTGAAGGCCGGCGCCGGATCGGGCGGGAACAGATAGGGATAGCTCGGCACGAAGTAGTCGCTGCCGTGGCGCCCGTAGACGTCGGCGTGGAATGCGAAATCGCGCGAGCCGGCGTCGAACAGGGCGCCCCCCTCGATCCCGCGGTCGACCGTGGTGGTGGCGCCCAGGATTTGGGCCTGCCAACCGCCGGGCGGCGCGGCGAATGGGATGCGGTTGTTGGTCGCCTCGACCACGCCGCCGACCGCCTGCGAGCCGTAACGCAGCGCCTCCGGCCCGCGATAGATCTGGATGTTCTGCACCGAGAGCGGATCGATCGGCACGCCATGGTCCTGGCCCAGGTCGGACACGTCCATCGCACCGATGCCGTTCTCCTGCACGCGCACGCGGAAATCGTCGAGCCCGCGCAGCACCGGGCGCGAGGCACCGGGCGCGAGCCCGGCCGAGGTGGCGCCGGGCATGGTGAAGAACAGATTGCCGAAGCTCTGCGCCTGGCTCGCCTGGATCTGAGTGCCGGTGATGACGTTGAGCGAGGGCGCGGGCTGGAACGGCGACGCCGCTGCCGGCTGCCCCGCGGTGGTCGTGGTGGTGGGCGTTGTCGGCGGAGCCGTCGCCGGAGTTGGAGCAGGTGCCGGGGGCGGCGGCGTCGCCGGCCGGCCTCTGGGCGTCGCCCTTGCGGCGCGCGGGCGCGGCCGCGGCGGCCGCTCGACCGTCACGGTGGGAAGGGGAGCACTGCCGGGTGCCGCTTTCGGCGCGGCTTGCGGACTTTCTGGGGCGGTCTGCGGCGTCTCCGGGCTGGTGACTTGCGGCGCCGCGGGTGTGGTCGGAGTCTGCGGAGCGGCCTGCACCGGTGGCGATGCCGGCGCGGCCGGAGCCTGCGAGGCCGGCGGTGACGGCGTCTCCGGCGTCTGCGACGATGCCGCATCAGCGAGGCAAAGCGCCATCAGCGCGCAGCTGCTCAAAAGAAACGTACGTCTGATACGAATGGACATGACACCCCCCAAAATCCCGACGGAAATGGACCGTCGGCCCGAATGATCGACGCATCGCGGCGCAACGGCGCCCCGTGGGGATCAGCGCTTCCCGCTCACGCGAGGCCGCGGATACCCTCGGATCGATGTCAGGCGAGAGGCGGCGCGCGCGCGCCGAGCCGGGAATAGTTTTGCGTTGCTAGATGAAATTCGATCGGTGTCGCCGCGATGAACGAGAAATATGAAATGGCGAGCGGCGGCAAGGCCGGTGCGGTTGCGAGCACCAAGGTGCCGGCAAGATGAATGAGCGCGCAGATCGGGCAGAAGTCGTCGGCGAGCGCGGGCAATTCCTTGCCCGCGTGATCGAGCTTGCCCGCATGATCGATTTTGCCCGCAGAATCAGCCGTCGCCGGCACCGCGCGTGCGGCATGGACATGCCATGGCGTCCACGCATGGTGCGCGCCAGGCAGGCCGTTGAGATGCACGTGCCCGAACGAGAGCACGAGCTGGACCGCAATCGCGAACAGCGCGAGATACGACCCCAATCTCGAACGCGACCGGAACCAGGCCATCGCCGTCACGCCTTGCTGGCATCTGCGTCGGGCACGCGGAAAAGCACTCCACGGACCGGCTCGAGGCAACCCTAGTTACAATGTAACATTGCGGCAATCGCCGACGTCACGATTCCTCCGGCCTGTTGCAAAAAGTCATCACTGCGGGCAACCGCCGCCCCGGCTTGACCGCGTCGCCGCCCGCATTCGAACATGTCGGCGGCGCCGAGCGCGCGCGTGTCGCCGCGGCCGGAGAGACCAGGGGACCATGGGCGTGCGCGAGAAGCCGACAAGCAAGAGGAACACGACCATGGCAACGGCAAGACGCAAGGACAAGGCGCGCCCGCGCGCCAAGCACGCGCTGCGCAAGGCATCGCCGCCTCGCCGCGCAGTTACCCCCAAGGCCACGCTGAAGACGGCAACGCTCCGCAAGCAGAAGTTCGTGGCCAGCCATCTCGACGAGCGCGACTTCAAGGAAGGACTGCGCCGCTACGCCAAGTACCGCGACCTCGGCATCGCCGCCGCCACCGGCGGGCTGGCGCAGGCACACGTGATCCGTCTCGTTCCGCCGTGCGATCCGGCCGAGGTGTCGAAGCGCCACTATCACGACGTCGAGTTCCAGATGATCTACGTGCTCAAGGGCTGGATCAAAGGCGAGTACGAGGGCGCCGGCGTGGTCACCATGCGCGAGGGCTCGTGCTGGCTGCAGCCGCCGAAGATCAAGCATGCCGTGCTCGACTATTCCGACGACTGCGAGTTGCTCGAGGTCATCATCCCCGCCGACTTCGAAACGGTGGAGCTGGCGTAGCGAGATCCGTAGGGTGGACGTTCCGCCCATCCTCAGCACGAGCGCGACGGCGATGAGGCGGCCACGGTCAATGTGGCGGAGATGCTCGCTCAGCGGCCTTCGCGCATCCAGGTGGCGGCGAGGCTGCCGATGAGGAGCAGGAGCCCGATCAGCCCGGCGAACACCGGCAGCACGCCGATGCCGCGCACCACGCTCGCCTCGCGGATGCGCAAGCCGAGCCAGTCGTCGCCCTTGTAGGTGTCGCTCGAGCGCACCGGCACGATCCGCGGCAGATGCACGCCGCCGCCGTCCTCGACCCGCACCACACCGCCGCCGGTGGCGTCCGCGAGCGGAGCGAGCACGTCGGCGGTCGACGTCACCTCGGTGAATTCGCGCGGGTTGGCCGGGCCGACATTGGCGAGCGCATTGAGGGTGCCGTCGGTCGCGCGCCACAGCCCGAGCTCGTTGGCCTCGATGGTGGCGCGCCAGACGCCGGGCTCGGCCGAGGACAAGGTCAAGGTCCGGCTCTTGCCGGAAGGCGAGGTCAGCGTCACGTCGCTGGCGCTCTCCGCCATGGTCTGCCGCTGCACCGTGAGGTCGCGTCCGCGCACGAACATGCGCAGCGCTTCCTCCTCGAGATCCGGCTCCTTCATGAGCCAGTGCGAGAGGCGGCGCAGTAGGTCGATGTGCGGGCCGCCGCCCTCGTAGCCGCGCGCCCATAGCCAGATATGGTCGGACAGGAGCAGCGCGACGCGGCCCTCGCCTTCGCGCGATAGCAGCAGCAGCGGCTTGTTGTCGGGGCCCTGCATCACCGTCATGCCCTTCTCGGGCCGGCTGTCGACCAGCCGGAACCAGCGGCTCCAGTGCGGCGGGTCCTGATCCGAGCCTTCCAGCCCGCGGGTCACGGGATGGCGCTTGCCGAGCTCGGTCAGTTCGGCATGGAACGGGGTCTCGGTGACGTGGCCGTTCGGCTCGGCCGGCAGGATCACGTCCAGGGGCGTGCGCCAGATGCTGGTCTGGCTGGCGTAGTCGGGGCCCGCCGCCACCAGCACCGCGCCGCCCTGGCGCACATAGCGCGCGATGTTGTCGAAGTAGATGACCGGCAGCACGCCCTGGCGCGCGTAGCGGTCGAAGATGATGAGTTGGAACTCGTTGATCTTCTGCTGGAACAGCTCGCGGGTGGGGAAGGCGATCAGCGACAACTCGTTGATCGGCGTGCCGTCCTGCTTCTCCGGCGGGCGCAGGATGGTGAAATGCACGAGGTCGACGCTGGCGTCGGATTTGAGCAGGTTGCGCCAGGTGCGCTCGCCCGCATGCGGCTCGCCGGACACCAGCAGCACGCGCAGCTTGTCGCGCACGCCGTCGATCGACACCACGGCGCGGTTGTTGATGGCCGTGAGCTCGTTCTCGATCGGAGACGCTTCGATCTCGACGATGTTGGGCCCGGCATGGGGGATCGGCACGTTGACGCTCACGTTGGCGCCCGCGCGCACGCTGCGGCTCTCGATGGTCTCGCCGTCGCGGCGCACCGTCACGTCGACCGGACCGGGTGAGGCGCCCTGGTCCTCGACCCGGAAAGTGATGGTCTGCGCCTGCCCGACGATGCCGAAGCGCGGCGCGGTCACCAGCGCCACGCGGCGGTCGCGCTCGTTGCGGTGGCCGGTGATCAGGCCGTGCACCGGCGCGGCGAAGCCGAGCGCGGCGGCATCCGCGGGCACGTCGTGCACGCGCCCGTCGGTGATGAAGATGGCGCCGGCGACGCGATCGTGCGGAACGTCGGCGAGCGCAGCCGACAGCGCGGTGAACAGGCGCGTGCCGTCGGTCTCGCCGTCGGCCTCGCCGGCCTCGACGAAACGCACCTCCAGGCCGGAAACGTGCGCGAGCCGCTCAGCCAGCGCCGCGCGCACCGCTTCGGTCTGCTTGGCGCGATCGCCGAACTCCTGGCTGGGGCTCTTGTCGACTACCACGACGGCGACCGAGGTCAGCGGGTCGCGGTCCTCGCGCGTGATCGAAGGATTGGCCAGCGCCAGCACGAACAGCGCGAGCGCGATGGTTCGCACCAACGCGCCGCGGGTGCGGCCGAGCACGAGCAGGAGCGAAAGCGCGAACGCGACGGCCGCCGCCGCCCACACGATGTCGGCGGGGACCAGCGGCGAGAATGAAACACCGAGATTCAACTGTTTTCCTCACGGTCAGCTTTCGGGGCCTCATCCTTCGAGACGCGCCCTCCGGGCGCTCCTCAGGATGAGGATAGTGATCCTCATGGTGAGGAGCGTCGCGTAGCGACGCGTCTCGAACCATGAGGCCCCCGCTATTGTCCCAGCCGTTCGAGCAGCGCCGGCACGTGCACCTGGTCGGCCTTGTAGTTGCCGGTCAGCGTGTACATCACGATGTTGACGCCGGCGCGGAACGCGAATTCGCGCTGGCGCGGCTCCGACGACACCAGCGGCAGCATCGCCTGCCCATCCTGGCGCAGCGCCCAGGCGCCGGCGAAATCGTTCGAGGTGATGATGATCGAGGACACGCCGTCGCCCGCGCGCGCCGGGCGGCTCGATGGCTCCTCCTCGTTGGCGGCCGGCAGCGCCTCGACCCAGAGCTGCCCGGAGCTGAAGCGTCCGGGGAAGTCCTTGAGCAGATAGAAGGTCTTCGTCAGCACGTGGTCGCGCCGCACCGGCTCGAGCTCGGGGATGTCGAGCGAGGAGAGAATGGCGCGCAGCGCCTGCATGCCGGGCCCCTGCGTGGCGCCGCCGGGACCGGGCGGCGCCTCGATCGCATCGCGGGTGTCGAACAGCACGGTGCCGCCCTGCTTCATATAGGCGTCGATGTGCTCGAGCGCCTCGCGCGAGGGCTTCGGCGCGCTCGGCACGATCGGCCAGTAGATCAGCGGATAGAAGGCAAGCTCGTCGCGGGCGGGATCGAGCCCGATCGGCTCGCCGGCCTCGAGCGCGGTGCGCTGGGCGAGGAACAGCGTGAGCCCTTGTAGGCCGGCCTTGCTGATGCGGTCGACCTCGGCATCGCCGGTGATCACGTAGGCGAGCCGGGTCTCGAGCGTTGATTTCAGCGCCTGCTCGTCGCTGGTGGCAGACGCGGACGCGGGCGGCGATCCCGGGGTTTGCGCGAATGCCGGCGGAGCGGCGATCAGCGCGGCGCCGACAACGATCGCGGCGAGGAGGGCGGCGGCCGCGGGCCGCCGGCGGCGGAACTGGCCGATACCGCCGGCGAGCAGGAACACGATGAGCGCGTCGAGCGCGAGCAGCCCGAGCGCGGCGAGCAGGATCGGACCGCGCAGGTCCTCCGGCTCGCTCATCCGGTAGGCCTCCATCCGCGGGTTGAGCGCGGAGACGTCGAGCGGCGCCAGCCGGTCGGACGAGGTGAGGGTGTTGACCGCCAGCAATCCTTCGGGCGGCCCGTAGAAGCCGGGAGGGTGCTCGGCGCTCGCCCGACCAGTGAAGTTCGTCGGCACCGGTCGCGCGCTCGAGGGCGGCGGCCCGAACGCGCCGAAGCCGTCGAGCACCCGCGAGGGCGGCAGAACCTCGTGCACATTGTTGCGCGTGCTCGCGGGGGTCGCGTCGGCTTGGGCGACCGAGCCGGCTAGGGAGACGATTCGCTTGAGCATCTCGACGAATGTGCCCGATAGCGGCAGGTCTGACCAGCGCGTATCGGCGGTGACATGAAACAGCACGATCAGGCCCTTGCCGCGGCGCTGGGCGGTGACCAGCGGCGTGCCGTCGCCGAGCGTCGCCCAGGTTCGCTCGGTCAGCGTGGCGTCGGGCTCGGCCAGCACCTGGCGGTTCACCGTCACGTCGGTCGGCACGGTCATGCCGAAGAACGGACTCTCGCGCGTAAAACCGCCGAGCTGCTGCGGCTGCTCCCACGACAGGCTGCCGCCGAGGATGCGTCCGCCGCGCCTGAGCTTTACCGGCACGAGGTCGTCGTCGGCCGAGGCCAGCCGCGGTCCGGCGAAACGCACGAGCACGCCACCCTCCGCGATCCAGTGCGTGAGCGCCTCGCGCGCCTCCGAGACGTTGCCCACATCGGCGAGGATGACCATCGGCACGTGCTGCTCGATGAACTGGTTCACCGCCAGCGCGGGCGAGCCGCGCTCGGCCAGCCGCACGTCGGCGAACGGTCCGAGCGCGCGCGTGAGATAGTAGGTGCCCGCAAGCAGCGGCTGCGCGGTGTCG
>DATBKV010000062.1:0-4426 GCA_036555745.1 Xanthobacteraceae bacterium
CTCCATTCGGCGCTGGCGTATCAGTCGCCGGCCGAGTTCGAAGCCAACCTCCGCTCGCCCACAGCTTATCCACAGGGCGCGCAAGCAACAGTAACTGCAATGAGTCTCTAGTTTCGTGTCTCACCCGGAGGGTGCACTCCAACGCCGCGTCCCTGTATTTTTCCTGTTATTTACAGGGAGCAGCGCCTGGAGCGGCACTGCTCTCGGCGCGGCGGAGCGCGCTCAGCCCACGGCGGTCCAGGTGCCGTCGGGATTGCGACAAGCGTTTCCGCGCGCCACCTGCGGCCGGCCGTCGATATAGATGGTGTGGGTGTATTGGCGGCACTGCAGCCCATTCGACTGATAGGCCGGACCCGGGACCACCGATCCGTAGCGGCCGGAATCGGGATTCTTCCAGCCGACCGCCACCCCGGACTTGCCGGTCTCGAGCGCCTGCATCTGCGCCGCGTAGGCGCGCTGTTTGTCCTCGTCGTCCATGCCGGCGCCGATGCGGTTGCCGATCAGCCCGCCGAGCGTCGCGCCGGCAATGCCGGCGGCGATGCGTTCGCCGGTTCCGCCTCCGAACTGCGATCCGATCAGGCCGCCGGCAACAGCGCCGACCAGCGTGCCCGTGTTCTCTTTCGGCCCGGTGCCGGTCTCGGGATTGCCGCTGCACGCCGCGGTCGAGGTCGCGAGGAGCGCGGCAGCAATCAGTCGCACGAACTGCATGTGTTAGCCCCCGTCCCCAAGTGATCAGGTGGGGCGATCCGCGCGGCAAAGGAGCGCAGGAGTCGCAACCGGCCGGCGATCCCGATCGCGAGGCCGTCCCGCCGAAACCTAAGGCCTTGATTGGGGCAAAAATACAACTTCTCGGAGCTTCAAGACGGCGGTTCGACAGCCCTACAAAGCGGACACCTGCCATTGGACACCTGAGGGCCGCTCGCCTACGCTTCACTTCAGAACAATTCAGCTCAGCCCAAGGACTTGATGGCGGCTGCGGAGCAGGCTCGGCAGGTCAACGGCGCGAGCCGCGGTCGTCAGGCTTTCGCGGGTATGCTGAGCGGGGCACTGCAACGAAACGAGGCGGCCTCTGGCGGTCGAGAGCGCGATTGCCCCTGAAACCATTGGAGTGACGATGCGGCAGATCAAGATATTGAGCTCGATGGTCGTCGCGACCGCAACGGTTCTGGCGCTCACGACGACAGCTCCGGCCGAGGACCTGCTCAAGGTCGCGGTTGCCAAGCGTGGCGTCTGGCAGACGGCGGCGCCGGAGCTCGGGCAACGCGCCGGCATCTTCAAGAAGCACGGCATCGCGCTCGATCTGAGCTACCCCGAGAACGAGGACGATACCGAGGTGCCGGTGGTCTCCGGCGGCGCCGAGCTCGGAGTGGGCGTCGGCATCATGGACGCGCTGCGCGCCTATGGCAAAGGCGCGCCGCTGCGCATCGTCGGCGCCAGCATGTCGGGCTCCGCCAGCTACTGGTACGTGGCGGCGGGCTCGCCGATCAAGACGGTCAAGGACCTGAAGGGCCGGAGCATCGCCTATTGGCGCAACGGTCCGTCCAGCCAATACGATGTGTTCGACCTGATGGATCGATACCGCATCAAGGCACGGCCGGTGCTGACGGCCGGAGCGGTCGCAACCCTCGATCAGGTCATGTCCGGGCACATCGACGTCGGCTGGGCCACCGCCCCGTTCGGCGTCGATGCGATCGAGCAGAACCGCATCCGCATGCTCGCCAAGGCGAACGAGATCCCAAGGGTCCGAGATAAGACCGTCGACGTGATGATCGCGAGCGCGGACACGCTGCAGCAGCGCAAGGACGTGCTGACCCGCTTTCTTGCGGCCTACCGGGAGACCGTGGACTGGATGTATTCGGACGCGGCCGCACTCAAGGAGTTTGCCGAGTTCGCCGGCGTATCGGAGGGCATCGCCCAGCGCCTGCGCGCGGACTTCATCACCAAAGAGATGCTGTCGCCCGACGCAATCCTGGGGTTGAAAGACACTCTCAAAGAGGCCTTCAAGGCGAAATACCTCTGGACGCCGCTGTCGAAACAGCAGGTCGCCGACCTCATTCAAATTCCGGGCGGCAAGCCGACGCGCGGGTGGCTGCGCATCTTCTCGCCGCGATCGCAGTGACCGCGAGTGCGCCAGCCGGCGATTGACCGGCCGCGCGAGCCGGCCGGCCCCCGCGCTCAGGCAGCCGGCACCACCAGTTCGGCCCGCAACCCGCCGATCGGCGCAGTGCCGAGCGTCAGTCCGCCGCCGTAGAGGCGGGCGAGCTCCATCACGATCGAAAGCCCCAAGCCGGAGCCCGGCTTGGTCTCGTCGAGCCGACGGCCGCGATGGGCCACCTGCTCGCGCTGCTGCGGCGACAGTCCCGGTCCGTCATCGTCGACCACGATGCGCACGAGGCGGCGCTCGGCGCGCGCATCGGGCCGCTCCGGGAGCACCTCGACCGCCACCCGCGACTGCGCCCATTTGCAGGCATTGTCGACCAGGTTGCCGACCATCTCCTCGAGATCCTGCTGCTCGCCGCGAAAGCGGGCGCTTTCGGGAGCGTCGACGTCGATGACGATCCCGCGCTGGTGATGGAGCTTCTCCATGGTGCGGGCGAGCGCGGTCACCACCGGGCGCACGTCGGTGACGGTGCCGATCACGGCGACGCGCGCGGCGAGCCGCGCGCGCTCGAGATGGCGCGCGACCTGATCCCGCATGATCTCGGTCTGCTCGCGCACCTTCAGGGCGAGCGGGTCGCCGCCGTGGGTGGCGGCCTCGTTCATCATGACCGAGATCGGCGTCTTCAAGGCATGCGCGAGGTTGCCAACGTGGGTACGCGCGCGGGTGACGATCTCCCGGTTGGCGTCGATGAGCGCATTGGTCTCCCGCGCGAGCGGGGCGATCTCATCCGGGAAGCCGCCTTCGAGCCGCTCGGCCGCGCCGGAACGGATGGCGGCGAGACTTTCCGAGATCCGCTTGAGCGGCGCGAGGCCGAAGCGAACCTGGAAGGTGGTGGTCAGCAGCAGCACCGCCGCGAGCACCCCGAAGGTGACGAGCAGCGCGCCGTCGAAATTGTGTATCTCCTCGTCGATCTCGGCCGCGTCGCCCGCCACCGCAATCAGGTAGCGCCCCTCCTCGCCGAGGTCGATCGTGCGCTCGACGATCCGCAGCCGCTGCCCTTCCGGCCCTTCGACATAGCCTTCGCGCGCGGCGCCCGGCACGGACGCGGCGCCGAGCTCGTCGAGATGCGGCAGCGTGGCATCCCACAGCGATCGCGACGAGCGCACCTCCGGCGTTGCGGCATCGAGGCGCGTCACCTGCCAATACCATCCGGACAGCGGCAGGTCGAACAGCGGCTCGCCCATGGCCTGGGGAAACTTGCCGGCGCCGTCCTCGGGCATCGCCACGTCGGCCACGAGGGTGCGCAGATAGACGCTCAGCCTGCGGTCGAAGGCGCGCTCCACCGCGCTGCGATAGATCGACGACAGCACGATGCCGGTGACGACGAGGATCACCACCGTCCAGGTCGTCGCGGAGAAGAACAGCCGTAATGCGAGCGAGTTAAGACGCATTGCCCGGCGGGCTGAGCAGATAACCGAGCCCGCGTACGGTCTGGATGACATCGACGCCGAGCTTCTTGCGGATGCGGCCGACGAACACCTCGATGGTGTTGGAGTCGCGGTCGAAGTCCTGGTCGTAGAGATGCTCGACCAGCTCGGTGCGCGACACCACGCGGCCGGTGTGGTGCATCAGGTAGGCGAGCAGCCGGTACTCGTGCGAGGTGAGCTTGACGGGCGTGCCGTCGACCGTGACGCGGCCGGTGCGCGAGTCGAGCCGCACCGGGCCGCACAGGAACTCGCTCTTGGCGTGGCCGACCGAGCGGCGCAGCAGCGCGCGGACGCGCGCCAGCACCTCCTCGAGGTGGAACGGCTTGGCCACATAGTCGTCGGCGCCGGCGTCGAACCCCTGCACCTTGTCGCTCCAGCGGTCGCGCGCCGTGAGCATCAGCACCGGCATGGCGCGGCCGGCGCGGCGCCAGGATTCGAGCACCGAGATGCCGTCCATCTTGGGCAGGCCGATATCGAGGATCACGGCGTCGTACGGCTCGGTCTCGCCGAGGTAGTGCCCCTCCTCGCCGTCGAAGGCGCGGTCGACCACGTAGCCGGCGTCGGTCAGCGCGGTCGCGAGCTGCCGGTTGAGATCGGGATCATCCTCGATGACGAGCAGGCGCATGGGTCAACCCGTTCGATCCTCGTTCATTTTCCCTGGGCGCGCGGCCCCGGCAAGGCGCCGTCGACGGCGTCGATGCTGGTGTGCGCTACCTTGCCGTCCCGCCCGAGCACGGTGAGCAGGTAGACGAGCTTGCCGCCGCGCTCACACAGGCGCGCCTGGATGACGTCGCCGTGCTTGCGGACCTGACGCATGGCGCGCGACAGCGGCATGACG
>DATBKV010000063.1:0-2643 GCA_036555745.1 Xanthobacteraceae bacterium
CGGATTGGACCTGAAAGCGGATCTCCGAAGCGTTCCTGAGCACACGCCCGTCATGCTTCGCACATCAACCTTGCTGCCCGTGCTCGCGATACCAGCGCGCCGCGCCCGGATGCAGCGGCACGTCCATCGGCGTGTCGTCGCTCTCGCGTCCCATGTGCAGAGCGGATCCATCGGTGCCCTGCTCCCAGGGAACTTCCGCTTCACGCGCGGCGAGCGCGCCGCAGATGTCGTAGGCGGTCTCCTCCGGCAGCGACGCGCTCGCGTAGATCGGCCAGCCGCTGAAATCGAGGGTGTCGACGTCGCGAGCGAGTCCCGAGAAACGGGCTTTCGGCAGAACGACCTTCCGCCATCCGAGCTTGCCCATGGCCTCGAACTCAGCCGCCGCAAGCTCGATCGGCGTGAGCCCGGCCGCGATCGCCTCGTCGAGCCAAACCTTGATGCCCTCGTCGAACACCGCGTCGAGCTCGCCGCGCGCGAGCGGCTGCAGACGGCGAGCGTCGGACGGCCCGCCGCACAGGACGAGACGCCCGCCCCAGGATTCGAGGTCCTTGAGGGCGAAGCCGTGAAGGGCAAAGGCCTGATCGATCAGGACCAGCGTCGAATGGGTCGGATCCTCGCGCACCGAGACGCGCAGCGGATAGCGCTTCGTCTTGATGTCGGCGAGCGAGCGGATGCCGGTGCGCGGGTGGACCATGAACACGAAGCGGTCCCAGCTCGGATAGACTGCCACGATGCGCACGGGCAGCGGCTTATCGAACAAGCCGACGCCGCGATAGGCCTGCGTGAGCAGCGCCGAGGGGTTGACGAAAGCGAGGTCGACGCCGCCTCCCTTCGCCACCTCCTCGGCGAGGATGGCGGAGCCGGTGGCGAGTCGCAGCCAGGGCCGGAATGCTGCCCCGGAGCCGCTGCCGACGGTGATGACCATGTCGCGATTGCCGCCGTAGGGCGTCGCCGGATTGCCGGCGATGTGCAGGCCGATCTCCCACAGCGTCTTGGCCCGGACGAAATTCGCGCCCTTCGGTAACGGTTCCATGCCGGTCATCTCCGCGGGGTGGATGAAAAACGCACACAGACTATGCCATGGCCGGCGACGCTCAAGGCGGCATTCCGGCCCTCGGCGCGACGGCGCGCTCTGAAGAAATGTCCGTGGCGGCGAGCCCGGGATGGCGGGCGGTCGGATGATCGCCGGAACGGCCGGGGGCGGTGGGCGGCGATCGGCGATCTTTCGAGCTCCGGCCGCCAGAATAAAAAGAGGCCGGGTGCCGAAGGTGCTCGGCATCCGGCCTTGATGTTCACGACGCTGCGGTCGCGCGCCTGACTGCGGCTCGCAATGCCGGCCGCGTCACCCGTTCACGGCTACGAGGCTTCGTTGCCGCTTGCCGGCGACGCTGGCTACGAGGCGGACTTCTTGTAGGCGGTGTGCCGCTTGGCGTGACGATAGGTTCTCGGCTTGGACGGCGTCGGCTGTCCGTACCCCATCGGTTGCTGGTACCCTTGCGAGGGCGGTGAGTCAAAAACCATCCCGTTGAAGGTGACGGTGGATGGTTTTTGCTGGGCATAAACAGGTGTAACAGCCATGCCGACAAGCAGGGCCAGGGCAGCTATGACCTTCATGGGGATTCTCCATTGCGTGGGAGGCCATCTCGCTGAGAATTCGCGTCGGCCGGCAAGATAAATTTCCGTAAAATTGCACGCCGGAACAATTAACACGACGATACGACGGCAATCACAGCGACGTGAACAGGGGAGACCGCCCCATCTCGACATCCACAGGCGGTGCGTCGGCCGCCGTCACCGATACCAGCGCGCGTCCGCAGCATGGCGGATCGCGAAAGAGGATGACGACATGAGCCGCGACGCCGCGATCGCCTGCGCGCACGCCCACTTCGACAGCGGCGAATTTCTCGCCGATCTGCGGCGCCGGGTCGCCATCCCGAGCTCGAGCCAGGAGCCGGAGCGCGCGCAGGCACTGCGCCGCTACCTCGCGGACGAAATGGCGCCGAGCCTCGCCGCGCTGGGATTTGGCTCCCGCATTCTCGACAACCCCGCGGGCCCGCCGTTGCTGGTGGCGGAGCGCATCGAGGATCCGGCCTTGCTGACCGTGCTGATCTATGGGCACGGCGACACCGTGCGCGGCCTCGACGAGCTCTGGCGGAAGGGCCTGTCGCCCTGGGCCGTGAGCGTCGAGGGCGAGCGCATCTATGGCCGCGGCACCGCCGACAACAAGGGCCAGCACGGCGTCAACATCGCGGCGCTGGCGGCGGTCATCGCCGAGCGCGCCCGCGCCGGCGCAGGTCTCGGCTTCAACGTCAAGGTCCTGATCGAGATGGGCGAGGAGGTCGGCTCCGCCGGCCTGCGCGAGCTTTGCACCGAGCACCGGCATGGGCTGCTGCGCGCGGACCTGCTGATCGCCTCCGACGGTCCGCGCATCGCGCCCGATGAGCCGACGCTGTTTCTCGGCGCCCGCGGCACCTGCATGATCGACCTTGCCGTCGACCTGCGCGAAGGCGCGCATCATTCCGGCAACTGGGGCGGCGTGCTCGCCAATCCCGGCATCATCCTGGCGCATGCGCTCGCCTCTATCACCGACGCGCGCGGAGCCATCCAGGTCCCGGAATGGCGCCCTCCCCTGCCGCCATCGGT
>DATBKV010000064.1:0-14994 GCA_036555745.1 Xanthobacteraceae bacterium
ACGGAGGCACCTCGTGCTTGCGGATGTGGATGTGGGACTGCGCCGGCGAGCGGCGCTTTCATATCAGCGCGAAACGGGAACAGCGGTCAAACGCAGCCGGCCGGTTCCGGTTCCCCGATTCGCATAAGAGATATTATGGAACATCCGCAGATGCGCCGATGACAGCGTAATTTTTTTGCAGCGAGTTTCGCCGACACGGGCCGAGAAGCGCGCGTCGGCGTGGGGCCGTCAGCGGCCCGCCGACCTCGAGCACCCGCTGCTGCATCTCTGACCTTGCCGCAAGATCGCGGAGCAAGGTTCTGAAACCGCGCGCAAAATCCGCATTGTAGACGCGGCAGGCGCATCTTCGGCAGAGGCCCAAAATCTACGGCGGACCAGGATGTTAGCAAAGATCGTTGTGACCGCGCTTCAGACGCCGCGGCTGTCGGCAACCTCGATCGTGAGCCCATCGTATGCGGGCTCCACGTGCGGCGGCAGCTTGGCCCGCAGTTGGTCGTAGTCGAGGTCGGCATGGAGATTGGTGAGGATCGCGCGCTGGGGCTTGATCCGTGCGATCCAGGACAGCGCGTCGTCGACGCTGAAATGGCTGGGATGCGGGCGATAGCGCAACGCGTCCACGATCCAGACCGCGCTACCTGCGAGCGCAGCGACGCTCGCGTCCGGCAGCCCGCTCAGGTCGCAGGAATAGGACAGGGCGCCGAACCGAAACCCCAACGACGGGATGTCGCCATGCTCCTGCAGAATAGGCAGCACGGTGATCGGGCCGCCCTCCCCCTCGACCACCACCGGCTGGCCGGGCGCGAGCCGGTGCTCGGTCACGATCGGCGGATATTCGCTGCCGGGCGGCGACTGGAAGCAGTAACCGAAACGCGTATGCAGCGCCTTCGAGGTGGGCTCGTCCAGGTAGACGTCGACCCGTCGGCGGCGCCGGATGAAAAGCCCACGCAGGTCATCGATGCCATGGGTGTGGTCGGCATGCTCGTGGGTGAAGAGCACCGCGTCGAGCCAGTCGACCTCGGCGTCTAGCAGCTGCTCGCGCAGATCGGGCGAGGTATCGACCAGCACGCGGGTGGCGCCGGCGCCGTCGCGCCGTTCGGCCAGCAGCGAGGTCCGCCGCCGCCGGTTCCTGGGGTTGCCGGGATCGCACGCGCCCCAGCCGAGCGCGGGGCGCGGAACGCCGCCCGACGAGCCGCAGCCGAGAATGATGAAGCGAAGAGTCATGCCGCGATGGTCAAGCCTGCGCCGATTGCGCCAACTCGGCTGCGCCGGCCGAGACGCGTGGCACCTTGCGAAAGAGGCGGAAGAAGTTCTCGCTGGTCTGGCGGGCCATCTCCTCAGGCGACACGCCGCGGGTCTCGGCCAGCACGCGCGCGGTCTCGACCAGAAAGGCCGGCTCGTTGCGTTTGCCGCGATGGCGGCCGGGCGCGAGGTACGGCGCATCGGTCTCGACGAGGATGCGGTCAGCAGGCAGGCTTTGCGCGATGGCGCGCAGCTCGTCCGATCTCTTGAAGGTCAGGATTCCCGTGAACGAGATGAACAGGCCAAGCGCAATCGCGCGCTGCGCCAGTTCGGGCCCGCCGGTGAAGCAATGCAGCACGGCCGGGAAGGCGCCCTTCGCCGTCTCCTCCTCCAGCATCCGCGCCATCTCAGCGTCCGCCTCGCGCGAATGAATCACGAGCGGCAAGCCGGTCGTGCGCGCGGCGGCGATGTGGTTGCGCAATCCTTGCTCCTGCGCCTCGCGCGAGCCGTGATGGTAGTGATAGTCGAGCCCGGCCTCACCGATCGCCACCACCTTGGGATGGCGGGTGCGCTCGATCAGCGCATCGACCCCGAGGCCGCGCTCCTCGTCGGCATAGTGCGGATGCGTCCCGACCGAGCAAAATACGTCGGGGAAGCGCTCCGCGATCGCAAGCACCTCGGCGTGGCGCGCCACCCGGGTCGAGATCGTGACGATACGCCCGATCTCGGCCGCGCGCGCCCGCGCGACCACGGCGTCGAGCTCGCCGGAGAGCTCAGGAAAGTCGAGGTGACAATGGCTGTCCACGAGCATGCTTTGCAACGGAGTTCCCGGTGAGACCGCGCGCGACGCGATGCAGAGAGCACCTCGGCCCGCGAGCGAAACCGTCCACCCCCTCGCCTAGCGTCCGGCCCAAGCCGCGGCAAGAGCCGTTTCCGCGCGCAGGAGGAACTTGGTCGCGCCGGCCAGGGCTGAAGATGCTTGTCGCTTCATGGCGGCCGCGCGGTCGTGCCCCGACCCGCCTCTGTTCCGCCGCATCCGCGTGCAAACCTATGATTCCACTATTTTGAGGGGCAAAGATGCATCGAGGTTTGGCTGCAGCAAGCTTACTAGCCGTTGCCATTGCCGCGCCGGTACAGGATGCGGCCGCACAGGATCCGGTAGGCGGCGCAATCCTGGGCGGCGCTGCCGGGGCGATCTTAGGCGGAGCATTGGGCGGGGGGCGCGGGGCTGCGGTTGGCGCGATCGTCGGCGGGGCCACAGGCGCCGCCATCGCTGCGCAGGGCCAAGCGCGGCCTGGCGGCTATCGTTACTACCAGCAGGGTTGCTACCAGCAGCGTGCCGATGGAGCGTGGGTCGTGGTCGCGCCGGAATATTGCGCGGCAGCGGCTGCGCCGCCGGTACGGGTTGTTGCTCCGCCGCCGCCACCACCGGCTCGGGTGATGCGCGACGAATTGGGCGAGCGCATGTTGCGACTGCGCGAGGGCTGCGAGGATGGTGACCGGCGCGCCTGCGTGCGGCTGGGAATCATTATCGGTGAAAATCGGGAGCGGCGAGCGGCTTGGCGCCGCGAACATCCCGAAGTCTTCTTTTACGAGCACGACTGAAATCTCGCCGCGACTTGCGAGAACCCTCGTCCGCGGTTGGACTAATGTCGGCAGCGCCCGGTTGAGACGCGCTGCACTGCGCCGGCTCTCCGATCAGCATCAGGCTTGCGCACTCGTTTCGCTCTCTACGTAACGCGGAAATACCGGACGCGGCGCCGGCAGGCCGGCGCCGGCAGCGATCCGCCGGTCTCCTCCGAGCTCGCGGAACTGGCGTGCCCCGCTCGGCACGGCGAGCAGATCGAGCAGCGTGGCGGCCGAGCCCGGCACGAACGGCTGAGCGAGGATCGCCACCTGCCGGAGCACCTCGGCGGTGACGTAAAGCACGGTGCGTTGGCGTGCCGGATCGCTCTTCGCCAGCGCCCATGGCGCCTCGCCCGCGAAGTAGCGGTTGGCCTCGGCGACCACCGCCCACACCGCATTGAGCACTTGGTGGAGCTGCTGCGTCTTCATCGCCTCCCGCGCCTTGCCGATCATGCCGTCGGCCGCGGCCAGCATGGCCTGATCGGCGGCGGAGAAGGCGCTGGGCTCGGGCAGCACGCCGCCAAGCTGGCGCGCGATCATCGATAGCGAGCGCTGCGCCAGGTTGCCGAGATCGTTGGCAAGATCGGCGTTGATGCGATTGATGATCGCCTCGAGGCTGTAGTTGCCGTCCTGGCCGAACGGGACCTCGCGCAGGAAGAAGTAGCGCACTTGGTCGACCCCAAAAGCGTCGACCAGGGCGAACGGGTCGATCACGTTGCCCACCGACTTCGACATCTTCTCGCCGCGGTTGAACAGGAATCCGTGCGAGAAGATCCGGCGCGGCACCGCGACCCCGGCCGACATCAGGAACGCCGGCCAATACACCGCGTGGAAGCGAACGATGTCCTTGCCGATGACGTGCAGATCGGCGGGCCAGTAGCGGCGAAAGCGCGGGCTGTCGGTGTCGGGATAGCCGACCGCGGTGATGTAATTGGTCAGTGCGTCGACCCAGACATACATCACGTGCTTGGAATTGCCCGGCACCTTGACGCCCCAATCGAAGGTCGTGCGCGAGATCGAGAGATCCTGCAATCCGCCGCGCACGAAGCTCGCGACCTCGTTCAGCCGCTCGCGCGGCAGCACGAAATCGGGCTGCCCGTCATAGAGATCGAGCAGCTTCTGCTGATAGGCCGACAATCGGAAGAAGTAGCTCTCCTCCTCGACCCACTCGACCGGCGTGCCCTGCGGACCGATGCGCTCGCCCTTGTCGTTCAGGCGCGTCTCGTCCTCGTCGTAATAAGCTTCGTCGCGGACCGAGTACCAGCCGGAATACTTGTCCAGGTAGATGTCGCCGTTCGCCTCCATGCGCTGCCAGATGGCGGCAGAAGCGCGATGATGGCGCTGCTCGGTGGTGCGGATGAACTCGTCGTTCGAGCAATTGAGCCGCTCGACCATGGCGCGGAAGCGCGGCACGTTGCGCTCGACCAGTTGCTGCGGCGTGAGCTTCTCCTTGGCCGCGGTCTGCAGCATCTTGATGCCGTGCTCGTCGGTGCCGGTGAGGAAGAGCACCTCATAACCGTCGAGCCGCATGAAGCGCGCAATCGCGTCGGTGGCAATCGCTTCATAAGCGTGCCCGATATGGGGAGGGCCGTTGGGATAGGCGATGGCGGTGGTGAGATAATAGCGGGGCTTGTCAGCCATCGTTCGGTTCCGCGCGGCCTCAACTCGATATTGGCTCATTTCGACCGGACGCAGAGCGCGAGGGCCGGAGTCCCAAAGCACCGGCAGTGGCGATGGATGCCGCGTTGGCCCGGCGCACCGCGAAGCACCGCCGATCGGATTGCGCCGAGCAGGGCGATACAGTGCCGCCCGGCGATAGCTATCAACCGCGCGCCGCCTCGGCAAGCCAGCCGAAAATGTTGAAAACCAGGGGCTTGCGTTCGAGATTGTATTCGTCGGCCTCGCCGGCGGCACGGTTGATGCGCTCCCAGGCGTGCGCCAGGCGGGCGAGGCGCGCGGCGTCCGGCGCTCCCGCGCCCAGGCGCGCGGCGAGCCAGCCGTTGACGGTGTCGACCAAGGCTGCGAGCGACGCCGCGTCGGTGCCGTAGAGGCGATCGCCAAGCGCATGCAACGCGCGCGGATCGATGGCCGGCAGACCATCGAGCAGCGCGACAATGCGCTCGCGCAACTCGAGCGCGTCGCCGCGCAGCAGCGCCAGCGCGCGCCGCACGCTGCCATCGGCGCTGGCCGCGGCCGCCGTGATCTCGGTCGATTCGGCATCGCGCCCGAGCGCGGCGGCGGCGGCGCGCGCGACCTCGGCGGCGGCAAGTGGCCGCAGCGCCAGCGTCCGGCAACGCGAGCGGATCGTCGGCAGGAGGTGTGACGCCGAATGGTTCACCAGCACCAGCACGCCGCGGCGCGGCGGCTCCTCCAGCACCTTGAGCAGCGCGTTTGCGCCCGACGGGTTGAGCTCGTCGACCGAATCGACGATGGCGAGACGCCATCCGCCCTCCCCTGGGGTCGAGCCGAAGAAGGTCACGCTCCGTCGCACGTCATCGACCCGGATGTCCTGGTAGAGTTTGCCGGTCTTCTCGTTGAGCACGCGCTCGAGCACGAGCAGATCGCCCTGCGCCTGCGCCGCGATCCGCCGCGCCACCGGATGCTCGGCATCCACCTGCAGCGATGTGGCGGCCGCGACCGCCGGCGCGCGCGGATCAGGATGGGCGAGGACGAAGCGCGCCAGGCGGTAGGCGAGCGTCGCCTTGCCGATCCCGGGGGGGCCCGTGAGCAGCCAGGCGTGGGGAAAGCGGCCGCCGCGATAGGCCGCGAGCAATGCGCCTTCCGCCTCGGCGTGGCCGTAGAAGGCGGTGGTCTCGCGCGGGAGCCGCGGCTCGGCGCCCTCGGCTTCGTCCTCGGCAGCGCTCACGACGCAGCGCCTGCGGGCACGTTCGGGGCGCGCGTGGAATCGAGGCGCTCGCTCACCCTGCGCCAGATGCGTTCGGCCACCGCCGGTTTCGGCTCGGTGGCGTCGATCAAGACGCAGCGGCCCGGCTCATCCGCCGCCAGCCGGCGATAGGCCTCCCGCAACGCCTCATGAAAGCCACGCGACTCGGCCTCGAACCGGTCGGCGGTCCGGTCGCCGCGCCGTTTGCCGGCGCGCGCGAGCCCGACTTCGGCCGGCACGTCGAGGATGAAGGTGAGGTCGGGCTTCACTTCGCCGACGGTCACGCGCTCGAGCGCACGGATGAATTTCGGATCGAGCTTCCCGAGCGCGCCTTGATAGACCCGCGTCGAATCGATGAAGCGGTCGCAGATCACCCAGGTGCCGCGGGAGAGCGCGGGCCCGATGGTGTGGTTGACATGATCGCTGCGGGCGGCGGCGAACAACAGCGCCTCGGTTTCCACGCCGAGCGGCTTGGCCACGCCGGAGAGCAAGACGTGCCGGATGACCTCCGCGCCGGGCGAGCCGCCAGGCTCGCGCGTGAGCACGACGCGAATTCCGAGCGACTTGAGCCTGTCCGCCAGCAGCCGGGAATGGGTCGACTTGCCGGTGCCTTCGCCGCCCTCAAAGGTGATAAATCGTCCCCGCATGCGCCCGGTTATAGCGACCCTGCCAAACGCGAAAAAGAGCGGACCGCAGCCCGCTCGGCTTGCGGCGGCCCTCGCTCCATGAAGCAAATCGATCAAGCCGCATTCGCGTGGGTCGGCAGCGCTCACCGCGTGCGCACTCTTCGCCGCGCGCTCACATCCCGGTCCCGGCCCCCAGAGCGCGCTGGAAGCCGGCGCGGAACAGGCCGATGACGAGCTCGGTGGCGGCATCGAAGGCGCGCCCCGACATCGATCCGACGCCCACGCTCTCGGTCGCCTGCAGGGGCACCTCGAGCGCCACGAGATCGTTGCGCCAGACCTTCAGCGTGCCGATCTTCTGCCCTTCCTGGATCGGGGCCTGCACCGGTCCGGTATAGACCACCCGCGCGATGATCTTCTCGCGCGTGCTGCGGGGGACCATCAGCTGCACCTCTTTCGCGGCCGTCAGCGGCACATAGCCCTGGGCGCCGCCATAGACCTTGGCCTGCGCGATCACTTGCCCGTCGGCGAACAGCGGCATGGCCTGGAAGTTGTGAAACCCCCACTCCAGCAGCTTCTTGCCTTCTTCCGCGCGCTCCTTCTCCGACTTCAAGCCGTTGACGACGACGATCAGGCGCAGCCCGTTCTGCACGGCCGAGCCCACGAGCCCGTAGCCCGCCTCCTTGGTGAAGCCGGTCTTGAGGCCGTCGGCGCCGATGTTCATGTTGAGGAGCGGATTGCGATTGAACTGCCGGATCTTGTTGAAGGTGAATTCGCGCTCGCCGTAGAGCTTGTAAAATTCGGGGTAGGTCGTGATGAGGTGGCGCGCGAGCTTGGCGAGCTCGCGCGCGGTCATGAGCTGGCGCGGGTCGGGAAGCCCATTCGAGTTGCCGAACGTCGACTTCTCGAGGCCGAGCTCGCGCGCGCGCTTGGTCATGCGCTCGGCGAAGGCGGGCTCGGTGTTGGAGATCCCTTCCGCGAGCACGATGCAGGCGTCGTTCGCCGACTGGATGATCACGCCGTGCAGCAGGTCGTCGACCGTGACCTTGCTGTGGATCGGGATGAACATGCTCGAGGTGTGCGAAGGGGCGCCGCCGCGCCGCCAGGCATTGGTGCTGACGATGAACTCGTCGGTGAGCTTGAGCCGGCCCTGCTTGATCTCGTTGAACACCACCTCGGCGGTCATCAGCTTGGACAGGCTGGCCGGCGGAATGAGGTCGTCGGCGGCCTTTTCGAACAGCACGCTGCCGCTGCCGGCCTCGATCAGGATCGCGTGGGGTGCGGCGGTCTGATACCCCTCCCCGGCTTTTGGCCCCGACACCGGGTTGGGCGCGGCGAGGGCGGAGGCGGTGACGAAGGCAAGGGCCAGGCCCACGCCCCATCTGAGCAGAGGCAACTCGAACACGCTGCCAGTCATGCGCATGGTCATGGTTGCGGCACGCCGCGCGCGGCCAAGGTCCGCGCTCCCTTCCCTGCCCGGCATCTGCTTACCAAGCTCCGGCTGCCGCGATCAATCCGTTTCCCGGTGCCTTGATGTCTCAGGAATCCGGCAGCGGCGCGGCCATCGCGCCCGATCGGCGTTCGCGCGGGGTCAATAGAGCCCGCGGCCGCTCATCAGGCCGAGTGCGCCGCCCTCCCCGCGCAGCGGGGCGAAGCTGGTCGCAGGAGCGGCGGCGGGCGCAAGCGCCGGCGGTTCGGGCTCCAAGGCGGACGCATAGGCCGGCCGCGCGCTCGGCTTCGCTTTCCGCGCGGACGCAGCGTCAGCGACCGAGGCCGGTTGGGTGGGGCGGCTCGCCGCACCCGCCAGCGCGAACGGGCGCTCCGGCGGCAACGGAGGAGACGCATCCTCTTCGGTATCGGGCACGAACGGTTTTGCCGCGGCCACCATCACCTTCGATGGCGCCGGCGCAGGCCCGCCCTCGCGGAGCGTCGCCAACAGCATGGCATCGTCGCTGCCTTGGAGCGGCGCCCGCCCGACATATTCGACCCGCACGCGCGCCACCCCCCTGCTGTAGAAGTCGAGCGCCTTGGCGGTGCCGATGGAAAGATCGATCACCCGGTTGCGGCTATAGGGGCCGCGGTCGTTGACGCGCACGATGATGGAGCGGTGGTTGTCGAGGTTGGTGACGCGCACATAGCTCGGCAGCGGCAGGGTGGTGTGCGCCGCTGAGATGCTGTGCATGTCGTAGACCTCGCCGTTGGCAGTCAGGCGGCCGTGAAAATCCCGCCCGTACCACGACGCCATCCCTTCCACGCGATAAGCGGGGTTCTCGGCCGGGACATACACCCGGCCGTTGACGTTGTAGGGCTTGCCGACGCGGTAGCTACCGCCACCTTTCGGCACCGGCTCGCCTTCCTCGACGACGCGCGGGCTGTACTGCTTGCCGGCTCCCGAGCAGTGCGCGAGCGCCAGGCAGCCGGCGGCGAGCACGGCAAGTCGTCCGGCTCTCCTCCCAAGTCCGCACGCGAACTGCCGCCCCATCAGACCCCCGCCCCGCAACGCTTTGCTGCCGTCCACACCGCTCGCTCGGGACCTTCCCGATCGCGCCGACCGGCAACGTCATGTTGCGGATCGGCCGCGTCCGATTCCCTGGCGCGACCGCTTCCTGCGGGCATATCGCGGGTCGATCGCGGCAGGAATGCGGCTGGGCGACAGCTTACCCCCGCAAAGCTGAGACAGTGTTGCAGCCGCGCATCACCAAGGCGAAAATATGAGACGCGGATGCCCGCCGGCGGGGGGCGCTCCGCTCTTCCCGCACCGACCAATGCTGGCGCTGAGCGCCAGCCGAACATGCCGTCAGAAGGTTGATTTCAGCTTGAGATGATCGAGGCGGTTGACCGAGTTGACGTCGACGCGCCGCACCGCGCGATCCTGCAGGACGTCGAGCGGCACCATCGCTCCCGCCTCGCCCTGGGCCCAAACCTTGCGATAGAAATCAGCCAGGCTGGTCGCCGGCTCGCCTTTGACGCCGAGGATCACGTCGCCCTTCCTGATGCCCGACTTCTCCGCCGGCCCGCCCGGGGTTACGCGCGTCACGAACAGGCGCCCGTGCGCCTCCTCGGTGTTGAGCCCGAGCCATGGCCGTGCCGGCCCGGCGGCGTGCCCGGTTGCGATCAGGTCGGCGAGAATCGGGGCCAGCCGGTCGATCGGGACGAACATGTTGCCCGGCAGCTTCTCGCCTGCTCCGAGCGCGTCGCCGACCACGAGCGAGCCGATCCCGACGAGCTTGCCGTCGCGACTGATCAGCGCCGCTCCGCTCCAGGCCGGGTGCGGCGGTGCGGTGAACAACGCCTCGTCGAGCAGATATTCCCAGCTGCCGGCGAATTCGCGCTTGGCGACGACATAGGCGGGTGCGACCATGGCGGCGCCGCCGAAGCTCGCCACCAATACCGGATCGCGCTCCTTGAGCTCGGACGACTTGCCGAGCGCCATCGGTTTGAGCTTGAGCGGCTCGATGGTCCGCAACAGGCCGAATCCGCTGTCGTGATCGTAGCCGACGACGTCGGCCGGGACGGTGCGGCCATCATTGGCGACGACCTCGGCCGCGTAGGCCTCCACCATGAGGTAGCCGATGGTGAGCACGAGGCCGTCGGCGTCGATGAGAACACCGGAGCCCTCGCGCTCGCGACCGAGCCCCTCGACGGTGCGCCCGTCGGGATTGATGTGGGTCCGGATCTGGACCACGGCGGAGACGAGGTCTTCGACCCGGCGGTCCGGCGGCGCGGCGCCGGCGCCGCTCACGGCCGCGATCAGGCTTGCGGCCAGCCACGATCCCGCCCATGGCGCGAGGGCGCGGGGAGAGAAGCGAGCGTCGCGCATGCGCGCTCCCGCTAATTCGTCGGGCACCGCTGGTAGCTCTTGAGATCGTCGAAGCCCGAGCCGGCTGAAAACTGGCCATCGGCGCGCGGCACGATGAGGCGGTTCTGCTCCTCTTTCTGCTCGGGCGCGCCCGGCTTGGCGCAGCGCAGGCGGGCAGAATAGATCGGACCGTCACGGCCCGCGGTCTCCGTGACCCATTGCACCTCGCAACTCTCCTGGGTGCTGGCGTAGCCGCGCGACGACACGACGATGGTCGATTTGTCGTCGCGGCAGAGCTCCGTGCTCGGTGCCCACGTTCCCACCAGGCGTTCCGGCACGTCGAGATGCCGCACGCTGTCCGCGAGCGCGGGTCCCGACAGCAGCGTGGCTACGGCGATGATCGCGCGCATGAGGTGCTCGCTAAAACCAGGCAACTGTAATCCCTCGGCGCCGCCCGTTCCAGCCCGTTCGTCGGCATCACCTGATGCCATGATCGCAATGCCGCCGGCGCGGGGGTGCGTTATCCTGTCCGCGTTGTCCTCGGCGAAACGCGGAGAGCCGTCATGATCGTGGTGCGCGACCCCATCCTGCAACCCGTGGCGATAACCGAGTTGCGGCCGACCCAGATGACCGTGGGCATGCGCGAGGTGGCGCAGAAGCGCGACCACCTGCGCACGCACGTCGCCAAGAAGATCGGCAAGTTTCTCGGCGCCCACATGATCCCGGTGGTGCTCGGCCCCAAAGCGCGCCACTACATCATCGACCATCATCACCTCGCGCTCGCGCTGCATCAGGAAGGGCTCAAGCACGTGCTGGTGAGTGAAGTCGCGAACTTGAGCGCGCTTGCAAGCGACGCGTTCTGGATCGTGCTCGACCACCACGCCTGGGTGCATCCCTACGATGCCAAAGGCCGCCGCCGCGTATTCGAGGACATTCCGAAATCGATCTCTGGTCTCGCCGACGACCCGTTCCGCAGCCTCGCGGGCGAGCTGCGCCGCGTCGGCGGCTTCGCCAAGGACATCACCCCGTTCAGCGAGTTCCTGTGGGCGGACTTCCTGCGCCGGCGCGTCAAGCGCGCTCAGATCGAGAAGAACTTCACCGCCGCGCTCGACGGCGCGCTCATCCTCGCGAAAAGCCAGGAGGCACGCTACCTGCCGGGCTGGTGCGGGCCGACCGCGCCGTGAGACGCGGCTAGGTTCAGCACCAACGATCCGAGATCGGGCCGGCTCATCCTTCGCGACGCGTCGCCGCGCGACGCTCCTTTCAGGATGAGGGCGAAAGTCTGATCGCGCCAAGCGCTACGCGACGATCGGCACCATAAGCCGCGAATCGCCGAAGATGCTGTTGCGCGCCTGCAGGCCGACGGTGACGTGGCTGAGGCCCTGCATGGCGATACCCTCGTCCGCGCTGGTCAGCAGCAGCCGCAGCCGTTCGCCCGGCTTGAAGCGCTGCGCGGTCGGCACGATCGCGATCTCGAACCAAGTCGGCTCGCCCGGCACCAGCGGCTCGCTGCGATCGTGCGGATGGTACGGCCGGTAGGGCGTTGAGCGCGCGGGATCGAGCGCGCGGCGGCTCCCACGCAGCCAGCCCTGGGTCAGGTCGGAGACGCCGCCGGCGCCATCGATCATCTGCAGCTTCACGATCCAGTCGGCATCGGGCGCGGTCGAGGCGGCATGCAGGCTGAGCTTGAACGGCCCCACCAGCTCGACGGCGCGCCCGAATGGCGCGGTATCCCACCACAAGGCGGCGGGGAGATGCGGCGGGTTGGCGTTTTTCGGCAAGTCCATCGCCTTCGGCATGTGCAGGTAGTCGCGCGCCCCTTGCGGGCCGGGCTCCGCGCTCAGCACGCCGTCCGTGCGCAGGTGCCAATCGGTGAACTGCGTCTGCGGCAACGGCCAGCTTTCCGCCGTGCGCCATTCATCGGCGCCCTCGACGTAGTAGCGGATGGCGGCGCCTTCCATGATGCCGGTATCGCGGCGCTTCAGCCAATGGTCGTACCAGGCCAAGGCCTCGACATGCAGGCTTTCCCACGGCCATTGCAGCGAGCCGCGCGGCGTGATCGACACGCGATACGGAATCGACTTGTCGAGGGTGTCAAAAACGGCGAACGGCGTGTCGAGGTGCAGCGACACATTCTCCCAGTCGGCGCCGAGATACATCGGAATCTTGATGTCGCCCAGCCGGCGGGACAAATCGCGATAGCGCCAATAGTCGTCGTAAAGCTGATGCTCGACCGCCACCTGGTAGAAGATGTCATCCCAGGGATGGGTGTCGTAGGGAAAGCGTAAGGCCAGCTCGAACACCTTGAGCGTATCCTTGTGGGGCGCGGCAAGCCGGCGGTGAATGCGCGGGGTGTGCAGGATCCGGTTGAGGACATCGAAAGCCGGCGAACGGAAAAATCTGTCGGTTTTCCTGCTCAGCATCCCGATGCCGGCAAAAAATCGCGCGATGAAGCGGCCGCACAGCATGCCGCCATGCCAGAACGCCTCGCGGTAGAAGTCGGTCGACCCCGAGAACGGAAAGATCGCTCGCAGGTGGGGCGGCTTCTGCAATGCGGCGCGATACTGCTCGATGGCGAAGTAGCTCACGCCGATCATTCCGACTTCGCCGTCGCACCAGGGCTGCGCCGCCACCCATTCGATCAGGTCGTAAAGATCGGTTTTCTCGTTCGGCCCCCAGAAGTCGTAGGTGCCTTCGCTGCCGCAGGTGCCGCGGCTGTTGGCGATCACGTGCGCGTAGCCGCGCGGGACGAAAAAGTCGCTCTGCCCGGCTTCCACGAAGCCGGCGGGAATGCCGAAGCCCTGCATCTGCCTCGGATAAGGCGACATCGCGACCAGCGCCGGGAAGCGGCCGCTGCCGTCGGGGCGGTAGACGTCGGCGCGCAGCTTGACGCCGTCGCGCATGGGGACCGGCACGCTGTGTTCCACCGCGATGCCGAATTCGGGGCTGGACAGGTTGCGGTACTCGCGGCCGGTGGTCTGGATGCCGGCGAGCTGCCGCTGTCCCGGCTCGGTGCCGGAGCATTGCATCGGCGAGGTCATGGCGTCGCTCTCGATTTTTCGATTTTGTGCATGTCCCTAACGGAGAGCCGGTGCCCGCTTTTCCGCGACATGCGTTAGATCAGTCTCGTGAGCATCCCGTACCACCGGAATTGCTCGGAGCCCTTGTTGACGATGACGGTTTTGGCGGCGCCCGCGGAAGCCGCCGTGAAGAAGCCGCGGACATCCCGGTAGCGGTTCAGGTTCACCGCGACCATCCTTTCGACCTGGCGCACCGCAATAAACTCGTCTGAGACGAGATCGACGTAGTTGTTGGCGTGATAAAGACCCGGCGAGCTCTCGCTGTAGATGGCAATCGTGCCTTGATAGACGAGCTCGCGCAGATACGGCTGCTGCGGAAAGAAATTGAGAAAGAACAGGCTGTCATTCGTCAACACGTTCACTTCGCCCGGCCGCCACATATTGGGGGCGGCGCCGACCGGAAATGCCTCCGGGAACAGCGACATCGAGGGATCGATTCGATAGAGGCCGATGAGCGCGAGGCCGGGAAACTCGGCGCGCACCTGCGCATAGGCCGCCTCGCCCTCAGCTGCGTCCTCCAAGCGCGCGTGGTGGACGAAGCATTTCGATCCCGCCGGCACGTTCTGTTCCCAATACTTGATCCGGGCGTCCGCCACCTTGAGGAACTGCGACAGTTCGGTGGAAAGGCCGCTCTGCGGGCCGCAGCCCGCGAGCTCCGCGGCGAGCTTTTTTATCTCGGTCACGCCGATACGCTCGAACACGTGCGCGTCCTTGCACACGCCGGCGAGCGAGGACGGCTTGGGCGCGAATTCGACGCCGAGAAGGGTTCGGCCCTGGTAGATGCGTAAGCGATCCATGGCGGCGACACGTATAAGCGCGCAAGCCGCGGGCGCCTATCGGCGATCGCGACCTAATTTCGCATCGGTGAACGACCTAACCGCCGCGGATCGCGACCCGGCGCCGCCGGAGCGGCCGAAGCAGCATCGTGCCAGGCCGCCGCCATTGTAAACAACAATAAAAAAACAATGCGTGCGCGCGCGAAGTGCCGGCGCGGCGCGGATTTCCGCGCCCGCGGCGTCGCAAAGAACAATGGAAAACAATGGACCGCGCGCAAAACGCGGGCGCCTGCCGCAGCCTCGCTCCTGCCGCGACGGTGGTGCGCTTCATCTCCCCTTCCCGCATGCTCGATCGGCGCAACAAAAAACCCGGCGCGGTCTCCCGCCCGGGCGCACTTTTAACTGCTAAACTTTTTATAGCGGATTCTTGTAACGCTGTCAAGCAAAATCTTGGGCGCCGCCCGCGTTTTGCGCCGGAAAGTCGAGGAAGAACACGCTCCCTCCCTGCGGATTGGGCTCCCAGCCCGCGATCGCATGCATGCGCTCCGCCAGGGTGCGAACGATGTAGAGGCCCAACCCCGAAGACGGGTCGGCGCCGGTCGGCTGCGGACTCAGCCGCGAGAATTTCTTGAACAAGAGATGCGTCTCTCCAGGCGGAATGCCGGGCCCGCGGTCGGTCACGGAGATGCGCACCCCCTGCCCGTGCGGCCCGGCGTCGAGGCGGACGACCGAGCCCGGCGGCGAGTACTTGATGGCGTTGGAAATGAGGTTGCCCAGCGCGTGGCTGAGCATCGTCGGTTCCGCGAGCACGCGGTGCGAGCCCGGCACGCACGAGATGCCGATGCCCTTCGCCGCCGCGGCCGCAGCCGCCGCCGTCGCCGCGTGCGTGAACAGCGCGCCGGTGTCCACCGCCTCCAGCGCGACCTCCCCCGTCTCTGCCGCGTGGGCCTCGATCAGCCGCGACACG
>DATBKV010000065.1:0-17901 GCA_036555745.1 Xanthobacteraceae bacterium
GTCATGGCCGAGACGTAGTGCTCGACGAAAAAGGCGTACAGGATCACCAGCGGCAGCGAGCCGACCAGCGCGCCCGCCATCAGCGAGCCCCAGCGGTAGATGTCGCCGTCGACGAACTCGTTGACGATCGCCACCGGCACGGTCTTGTGCTGGGTCGAGGAGATGAAAGTGAGCGCGTAGATGAACTCGTTCCAGCACAGCGTGAAGCAGAAGATGAAGGCGGAGATCAGTCCCGGCACCGCCAGCGGCAGCACGATCTTGGTCAAGATCTGCCAGCGGCTCGCGCCGTCGATCAGCGCGCATTCCTCGAGCTCGAACGGAATGGTCTTGAAGTAGCCCATCAGCAGCCAGGTCGAGAACGGGATCAGGATGGTCGGATAGGTGAGGATCAGCGCGAACGGCGTGTCGAACAGCCCGTATTGGAACACCACGGTGGAGAGCGGGATGAACAGGATCGACGGCGGCACCAGATAGGCAAGGAAGATCGCGCCGCCGACCCACTGCGCGCCGCGGTAGCGCAGGCGCACGATGGCGTAGGCGGCGAGCACGCTGGCGATGATGGAGAGAACGGTCGCGGCGGTGGCGACCAGCATCGTGTTCCACAGCCACAGTGGATATTGGGTCTCGAACAGCAGCTTCTCGATGTGCTTGAGCGTTGGCGTCCAGGTCCAGAACGGATTGAAGCGGTCGAGATCGAGCAGCTGATCGTCGGGTTTGATCGCGGTGAGCGCCATCCAGTAGAACGGGAACAGCAGCACGAGCATGATCACGCCGAGCGGCAGGTAAAGCGTAACGAGCCGCCGCGGCAGCGATTCCAGATAGCTCATGCCCTCGGAATGGTCGGCGGTGACGCCGCTCAATACCGCCTTCGGGTCGGCCGCCTTGGAGGCGAGCGCGTCAGTCATTGCTCTCTCCGGCCTGCCACTTGCGGCGCTGCAGCCCGAACCACGAGATCAGGATGGCGGCGAGCAGGAACGGGATCATCGCCGTCGAGATCGCCGCGCCTTCGCCGAGATAGCCGGAGAGAATGGCGCGCTGGTAGCTCAGCGTCGCCATCAGGTGGGTGGCGTTGACCGGGCCGCCGCGCGTGATCACCCAGATCAGCTGGAAGTCGGTGAAGGTGAACAGCACCGAGAACGTCATCACCACGGCGATGATCGGGGTGAGCAGCGGATAGGTGATGTAGCGGAACATCTGCCAGGGCGTGGCGCCGTCGATGGTCGCCGCCTCGTAGAGCGAGGGCGGCAGCGTCTGCAGTCCGGCGAGCAGCGTGATGGCGACGAACGGCACGCCGCGCCAGATATTGGCGAAGATCACCGACCAGCGCGCGTTCCAGGGATCCCCCAGGAAATCGATGTTGCTGTTGATCAGCCCGACCTGGCGCAGCGACCACGAGATGATGGAGAACTGGCTGTCGTAGAGCCACCAGAACGCGATCGCCGAGAGCACGGTCGGCACGATGAACGGGATCAGCACGACCGAGCGGATGAGCGCCTTGAACGGCAGGCTCTGGTTGAGCAGCAGCGCGAGATAGAGTCCGACCGCGAACTTGATCACGCTGGCGACGCCGGTATAGAGCAGCGTGTTGAACACGGAGAGCCAGAACACGCCGTCGCCCCACAGCCATTCGTAGTTCTCGGTGCCGATGAAGACGCCGGTGCGCCCGATGCGTGCGTCGGTGAACGAGAGCCAGATGCCGAGCCCGAGCGGATAGGCCAGGAACAGGATCAGGATCCCCGCCGCCGGCAGCATGAACCAGAAGCCGAGCCAGTCGCGGTTGACCTTCAGCCGCTCCCAGGCGCCGGCGCCCGCCGCGCGTGAAGCTGTAGGGGAGGGCAGAACCGTATCGGCCATTTATGGGGTCATCCTACAGCCCACGCGATTGTCGTCCCCGCGCGGGGCACCCCCGCGACGCCGGCGTCGCGGGGGTGCCCCGTTGCAGGGACCCGGTATTCCAGAAGGCGGCGCCGGTCGCGCGATGCGTCCCCGCTTGCGCGGATAGGCCCCAACTTAAGGAATTCTCCGTTGTCATGCCCGCGAAAGCGGGCATCCAGTAACCCGTGAAGCTGCGATACGAATCCCAAGCGGTGCCTCTCACGCCGTCCGGCGATTACCGGATCGTCCGCTTTCGCGGACGATGACAACCGAGCCGACTTTAAGTTGGCGCCCATACGCTTGCGCCGGAACGACATCGTCGGCGTTCGGCGTCCGGAGCATGATCCCGAAAAGTGGGGACCGGTTTTCGGAACAGATCATGCTCCGGCAATAAGCGCCTCTATCGATAGATCCGTTTCGCTTGGCGTTCCGCCATCGCGATCGCGCCTTTGACGTCCTCGCGGCCGGTGCAGTAGTTGGCGAACATGTCGAGCACCAGGAAGTCGGCGATCGCGGTCGCCGCCTTCTCGCCCACCGAGCCGAGCCCGCCGGCGGTCAGCGTGCGCTTGGCGGCGTCGCGGAACACGGTGCGCTTGGGGTCCGCGGTCCACACCGGATTGGAATCGTAGGCGTTGAGGCAGTGCGTCAGGTAGCCCTGCGCCGCCTCGATCCACTTGTTGAACTGGTCGGCCTCCAGCATGTACGCCATCAGCGCCTTACACGCCTGCGGATACTTGGTGTAGGTCATCGCCAGCACCGGATACATCAGGTGCAGCTCGGTCGGCTTGCCGATCGGGCCGATCGGCCAGAACGCGTGGTCCATGTCCTCGGCGATCTGCTTCTTCGTGGGGTCCTTGCTGGCCGCCACGTAGATCGAGATGCCGTTGTCGGTCCAGTGGATCTCGCCGGCGAGGAACGCCTTGTTGTTGGAGGCGTCGTTCCAGGAGGCGACGCCGGGGATCATGTTCTCGTAGAGCTGCTTGGCGTATTCCAGCGCCTTCGCCGTTTCCGGCGAGTTGATGATCACCTTGTCGTCCTTGTCGACGACGTTGCCGCCGTGCGCCCACAGGCACCAGTAGACCCAGCCGTTGCCGTCACCGGAGGCGTGTCCGAGCGCCATGCCTCCCGGCGTATTGTTCTTCTTGGTCGCCTTGGCGAATTCGAGGTACTCGTCGGTGGTGGCGGGGAACTTGGAGAAGCCCGCCTTCTTCAGCGACGAGATTCGGTAGTTCTGCATGTTTCCGCTGTAGCAGACCGGAATCGCGATCCACTTGTTGCCGCTCTTGCCGTAGGCGACCGCGCTCGGCACCCAGCCGCCGTACTTCTTGCCGAGATAGTCGGCGACGTCGGTGACGTCGACGCATTTCTGCGGGAACAGGTGCGGCAGCGAGTAGAGTCCCCAGAACAGGTCCGGCCCGGCACCGGTATTGGCGGCGACCGAGGCCTTCGGCTGCACGTCCTCGTACGACTCGCGCGAGATGTTGACCTTCACCCCCGTCGCCTTGGTGAAGGCGTCGATCAGCGCCACGAACGCTTCGTCCTCCGACTGCACGAAATATTTCCAGCGCAGCATGGAGAGCTGCGCGTCCTTCTCCGGCTTCCAGGGGGCGGTCTGCGCCCAGGCGCGCGCCCAGTCGAGCAGGCCCTCGCCGGCCAGTGCGCCGCCGGCGGCGAGCGCGGTGCCGGCCCTTACCAGCGCGCGGCGGGTGAACATGGTCATGGCTGTCTCCTCCGTTGTCATGCGTTGAGGCGTTTTCCGCTCGGCGCGTCGAAGACGTGCGCGAGCCGGGGATCGGGCTTGAGCCGGATCTTGTCGCCCGGCTTGACGCTGAGGCGCTCGCGGAACACGGCGATCACCTCGTCGTTGCCGAGCCTGGCGGCGATCTGCAGCTCGGCGCCGGTCGGCTCGATCACCTGGACCTGCGCCTCGGCGCCGTCGTCGGCGATGACGAAATGCTCGGGCCGGATGCCGTAGACCACGGGCCGCCCGTCGCTCGCCGGCGGGGCCGCGGCGAGCGGCAGGCGCACGCCGTTGGCGCCGACGAATTCCGCCTTGCCGTTGGCGCGGATGGTGCCGTTGAGGAAGTTCATCGCCGGCGAGCCGATGAAGCCGGCGACGAACAGGTTCTGCGGCCGGTCGTAGAGCTCGAGCGGGGCGCCGATCTGCTCGACCACGCCGTCGTGCATGACCACGATCCGGTCGGCCAGCGTCATGGCCTCGATCTGGTCGTGGGTGACGTAGACCGTCGTCGTCTTCAGCCGCTGGTGCAGCTCCTTGATCTCGGTGCGCATGGCCACGCGCAGCTTGGCGTCGAGATTGGACAGCGGCTCGTCGAACAGGAAAACCTGCGGATCGCGCACGATGGCGCGGCCCATGGCGACGCGCTGGCGCTGGCCGCCGGAGAGCTGGCGCGGATAGCGAGCGAGCAGCGGGCCGAGTCCGAGAATGTCGGCGGCACGGCTCACCCGGCGCTCGATCTCCGCCTTGGGGGCGCCGCGCAGCATCAGCGAGAAGCCCATATTGGCGGCGACCGTCATGTGCGGGTAGAGCGCGTAGTTCTGGAACACCATGGCGATGTCGCGCGCCTTGGGCGGCACCTTGTTGACGACGCGCTCGCCGATGCGAATCTCGCCCGAGGTGATGTTCTCAAGGCCGGCGATCATCCGCAGCAGGGTCGACTTGCCGCATCCCGAGGGGCCGACCAGCACGACGAACTCGCCGTCCCCGATCAGGACGTCGACGCCGTGGATGACCTCGATTGCTCCGAAGGCTTTTCTGACGTCGCGGATCGCGACCGAAGCCATGCATTCCTCCCGGTAGGTCGCCCCTTCCCAGGCACCGCGGTCTTTGTTTTGCCGCGCGGGCGAGCCCTCCCGCGTCGCCTCCAAGCCGCTTGCGCAGCCTGGCCGACAGGGCCGCGATATCTAATTGAATGTGATTACGGGCGCAATTTCAATTCCCCGTGTGGTCACGAATTCTCGTGCCGAGACGGGCGCGACGTTGCCTGTTGTGACCCGGCATCCCGGGCCGCCGCGGCCGGCGGGGCGAGGCCAATGGCGGCCTATCCGAAATAAGCCTCGCGCACCTCGGTGCGGGCGGCGAGCGCGTCCGGCCGGCCGCCGGCGACCACGCGGCCCTTCGAGAGCACGTAGCCGTAGTGCGAGATGGCGAGCGTCTGGTGCACGTTCTGCTCCACCAGAAAGACCGTGATGCCGCGCGCGTTGATCTCGCGAATGATGCTGAAGTTCTCCTTGACCAGGAGCGGGGAGAGCCCGAGCGAGGGCTCGTCCACCAGCAGCAGCTTGGGCGCCCGCATCAATCCGCGGCCGATCGAAATCATCGCCTGCTCGCCGCCCGACATCGTGCCCGCAAGCTGCGCCCGGCGTTCGGCCAGGCGCGGGAACAAGGTGTAGACCTCGGCGATGCGCGTGCGGGTGACCGCCTCGGACCGTTCCTGGTAGGCGCCGACCCGAAGATTCTCCTCGACCGTCAGCTTGGGGAAGACCTTGCGCCCTTCCGGAATGCAGGCGACCCCCGCGGCGATCACTTTGTGGGTGGGCAGCCGCGTGATGTCGCTGCCGTCGAACACGATGCGGCCGGCGCGCGGCGGCGTCAGCCCGAGAATCGAGCGGATGAGGGTGGTCTTGCCCGAGCCGTTCGCGCCCAACAGGCAGGTGATGCCGCCGTCGGCGACGGTGAGCGAGACGCCCTGCAACACGTCGGCCTGGTCGTAGCCGGTATACACGTCCGCGATTTCGAGCCTGCCCGCCATCAACTCACTCCGAGATAGGCCTCCTGCACCTGCCGGTCGGCGGCGACCTCCGCGAACGTGCCCTCCTTGATCTTGCGGCCGTAGTTGAGCACGGCGCAGCGATCGGTGATGCGCTCGATCACGCCCATCTCGTGCTCGATGATGACGATGGTCAGCCCCGGCATGCGGCCGCGTACGGCGAGGATATCGTCCATGAGCTGGCGGGTTTCCTCGTGGGTCATGCCGGCCGACGGCTCGTCGAGCAGAACCAGGCGCGGCCGACTGATCAGCGCGCGGCAAATCTCCGCCCGCCGGCGGTCGATCATCGGCAGACGCGCCGCCGGCTCGTCGATGCGGGCGGCGAGCTCCGGGCTGAACACCGCGAGGAGCTCGCGCGCCTCCGCGAGGTTCGCGGCGAACTCGTTGGCGAAGGCCGCGCGGCGTATCAGGTTGAAGGCGAGGCCGTGGTTGAGGCGCTTGTGGTTGCCCACCATGATGTTGTCGAACACCGACAGCGGCAGGCACATGCGCGAGCGCTGGAAGGTGCGGGTGATGCCGGCGCGGTAGACCGTTTGCCGGCGCGCGCCGGTGATGTCCTGGGCGGCGAAGGCGACCGTGCCGGCGTCGGCGCCGTAGATCCCGGTCACGACGTTGAACAGCGTGGTCTTGCCGGAGCCGTTCGGGCCGATCAGCCCGACGATTTCGCCCTCGTTCACGTCGAAGTCGACGCCGTCGAGCGCGAGCACGCCGCCGAAGCGGCAGGTCAATCCGGTGCAGGCGAGGAGCGCCGCGCTCATGACGGCCGCACTCGATCCGACGGGGCTGCAGCAGCCGTCTCGAGGGCCTCATCCCGAGGAGGCTGCGCAGCAGCCGTCTCGAGGGATGCGAGCGCGCTCGCTGTCGCTGGCTTGCGCGCCGCGCCGCCGCCGAGATAGGCGCGCAATGGCCGGGGCAGCAGTCCCTGCGGGCGAAACAGCAGGATCAGGATCACCAGCGCCGCATAGAGCGCAAACCGGTATTCCTGGATGACCTGAAACTTCTCCGGCAGGATCACCACGAAGGCGGCGGCGAGCGCGACCCCCCACGCATTGCCGATGCCGCCGAGCAGGATGATCGACACCAGGACGAGCGAGTCGCCGAAGGTGAAATTGTTGGGCGCGATGAAGCCGAGCAGGTGGCCGTAAGCGGCGCCCGCGATCCCGATGAGCGCATTGCCGAGGGTGAAGGCGAGCACCTTCCAGCGCGCCAGATCGAGCCCGTAGCAGGCCGAGGCGATTTCATCGAGACGGATCGCATCCATGCTCAACCCGATCCACGAGCGCTCGAGCCGCCGCACCAGCGCGAAGCTCAGCGCCAGCACGACGAGCGCCAGCAGCAGGTAGGAGAAGTAGAACGACGCGGTGAAATCGCCGATGCGGATCGGGCTGTTGAAATTCCATCCGAACAGCACGATCGGCTTGACCTGCATGCCCTGCGGCCCGCCGAGCGTGTCGTTGACCTCGAGGAACACCTTGAACAGGATGCCGAAGGCGATCGTCACCAGCGCCGCGTAGTGTCCGCGCGTGCGCAACACCGGCAGGATCAGGATCGATCCGACCAGCGCCGCCATCACCCCGCCGAGCGGAAGCGTCAGGAAGGACGGCAGCGAGGTGTAGTGGGTGACGACGCCGGCGGTGTAGCAGCCGATGCCGAGGAAGGCGGCGCCGGCGAAATTGACGATGCCGGCATACCCGAACTGGATGGTCAGCCCGAGCGCCGCCGTCATCAGCAGCAGCGCGGTGGTCATCATCAGGATGACGAAATGCTCGTCGCGGAACCAGAAGGCGGCGGCGAGCACGCCGGCCAGCGCCGCCAGGCCGAACGCGCCCTCGTGGGCGCCGATGCTCGCCCTGATCCGCTCGACAAGCCCGAGCCGCGCGCCCAGCGCCGGCGCCGCGGCAGCGAGCGCCAACAGCGCGGCGAGCGCGCGCTCGCTTTCGGCGGCGAGGAACAGGATGCCGTAGAGCGTGACGAGGATCGCCCAGCCGAGCGCGAGCAGCGGCAACCGGGCGGTGCGCGCTGCCGCCATGGCGTCACACCCGCTCGCTCGATTTCTCCGCGATCAGCCCGGTCGGGCGCCAGGTCATGATGGCGATGACGACCGCGAGCGCAAACACGTCCTTGTAGGCGCTGGCGAACGGCAGGGCGACCGCGCCGACGGTCTGCAGGCCGGCGAACAGGAAGCCGCCGAGGATCGCGCCGTAGATATTGCCGAGTCCGCCGACTACGGCGGCGCTGAAGCCGAACACGCCGAGCAGGAGGCCCATGCTGAAATTGATCTCGTTGTAATAGAGCCCGTTCATCACGCCGGCGAAGGCGGCGACCGCCGAGCCGATGGCGAAGGTGGTGAGCACCACCAGGGTGAAATTGATGCCCATGCTGCGCGCGGTCTCGCCGTCCTGGGCGACCGCGCGGATCGCCAACCCGAGCTTGGTGCGGTTGATCAGGACATGGACGCCGATGATCATCGCGACCCCCGCCACCAGCAGGATCAGGCTGTCGAGCCGCAGCGTGAGATGGCCCCAGGTGAAGGCGGTGGTTGGAAGCAGCGGCGGAAACGGCTTCGGGTTCGAGCCGTCGGGGTAGAGCAGCCGCACCCCCTCGCGCAGCACGGTGCCCAGCATCAGCGTGATCAACAGCGTGTTGAGCGCCGGCGCGGAAGCGAGCGGCAGCACCAGCGTGCGCGCGATTACCGCGCCGAGCGCCGCCATCGCCGCCATCGCCACCACCGACAGCACGATCAGCTGGATCAGCGCCGAGCCGACATGCGCCGCCTGCAGGGCGAGGTAGGTGGCGAGGGCGGTGAACGCGCCGACCGTGAGCACGTCGCCGTGCGAGAACTTGATAACGTCGAGCACCCCGAAGAACAGCGTGAAGCCGACCGCGACCAGCGCATACATGGTCCCGAGCATCAGCCCGTTGATCAGGTATTGCAGCGCGATGTCCATGAATATCGATAGCGAGTAGCACGTAGCTACTCGCTATTCACTACTCGCTCTTCACACATTGCCATCCAACGGCCGGCGCCCTCACTTCTTCAGCTTGCGCTTGCCGGAGGCGTATTCGCTGTCCTCCCAGATCACCCATTTGCCGTCCTGCACCACGTATTTGGAGATCAGCGGCACGGTGTTCTGTCCGTGGTCGTCGAAGGTGACCGGTCCGATGATGGAATCGTAGTTGGCGACCTTGCCGAGCGCATCGGTCACCTTCTTGCGGTCCGGTCCGACCTCCTCGATCTTGTCGAGCACGAGCGTCATGGCGGCAAACGCGAAGGCGCCGTAGGCTTCCGGCGGCTCCTTGTAGCCGGCCTTGTCGTACTCGGCCTGGAAGAACTTGCCGCCCGGCAGCTTCTCGATCGGCGCGCCCTCGATGAAGCTGAGCGAGCCCTCCGCCAGCGGCCCCAGCCCCTGGATATAGGCGTCGGACTTGATGCCGGAGGTGCCCTCGAACACCGCATTGAGCCCGATCTTGTCCATCTGCGAGCGGATGCGGATGCCGATCGGGGTGAGCCCGCCGAAATAGACCACCTCGGGATTGAGCGCCTTGGCCTGGGTGAGCTCGGCGGTGAAATCCTGCTGGTCGGCGGTGACGCCGTAGGTGCCGAGTATGTCGCCGCCGTCGGCCTTGATGAATTGCGAGAAGTACTGGTTGTGCGCCTTGCCGTAGTCGGTGGTGTCGTGAATGACCACCCACTTCTTGAAGCCGAGTCCGGTCATCAGCTTGGCCGCGACCTCGTTCTGGTTGATCATGGTGCCGTTGACCCGGTGCACCTCGGGATACTTGTTGCGATAGGTGATGTCGGGCAGCACCGCGCCCCACACCACCATCGGCAGTCCGAGGCGGTTGTAGGTGTCGACCGCCGCGATCGCCGCGACCGAGCAGTAATGCGACACCGAGGCGATGACGCCGCGGTCGGCGCCCGCCTTGGTCGCCTGCTGCACCGCCACGTTGGGCTTGCATTCGTCGTCGAGCACGACGAGTTCGTATTCGTACTTCGCCTTGGGGTCGGCGTTGCGCAGCTTGACCGCGAGCTCGGCCGAGTTGCGGCCGCCGATGCCGTTGGCCGCGGTGCCGCCGGTGAGCGGCCCGATGAAGGCCACCTTGACCTTGTCCTTGGCGGCGGCGGGAAACGACGCCAGCGCCAGCGCGGCGGCGAAGGCGAGGGCGAAAGCGAAACCGAAGGAAGGCTTTGTTGTGCGCAACATGCGAGTTTCCCCTGTGCTACAGGCGGCGTGAACGATCGCGCGTGGCCGGTCCGTTGCGGCCCGGCTCATGTAGCCGGCTCCTGTAGCCGGCACATGCAGGCGGCACATGCAAATTGAGGGCCATGGTTGCCCAGGAGGGAACCCGGAGCAAGGGCCGGCTTTTCGTGCACCCGCCGGCACGCTCGTGCCGGATCAGCGGCCCGCCGCCGACCGCCCTGCGTCAGACGCATGAAAACGGCTATCCAATCACGCCGCCGCTTCGGCCGGGGCCACCGCTTCCACCACGAGGCGATATTGCGCGCCACGCGAATCGGTCGCCCACCAGCAATTGCGCTCCTCGTCCCAGCCGTAGTCGCCCCACAGCCGCGAGGCGTCGAACTCCGCCATCGCCACGGCATCCTCCCAAAGCTCGAAGAACGGCTGCAGCGGCCGGCGCGCGAACACCTCGCCGTTGCGGTCGAGCGCCAGGCGGACGATCTGGAACATGCGGGCGATCCTTGCTTCGATTGGCGGCGCCTGTCTACACGCCCTGCTTTGCAGCAATTTGACGTTTCCCGGTGCGGCGGCCCTATGCCGCATTTGCCAGGGCGCGCATGACGTGGCGGGCAGCGGATTGCAGCGCTCGCGGTGGTCCCGTCATGGAACTTTCATCGCGCGCGGCTAGGCAGGAATTGTCGTCAGATATTTTCGACCGAATTGAGTCTGCGGCGATGGTCGACCACGAAAGATTTTCGGTTCCATCGGAGATCGAGGAGATTCTCGATCGGCTGCCGCTGCAGGTTACGCTGCATGTCCCCGACCAAATCAAAGCGTATCTTCACCAGCCACTGCTCTCAGCTGTCATGCCCGCGAAAGCGTGCATCCAGTAAACGCCGCCACTGGGGACACTGGAATGCTGGATCCCCGCTTTCGCGGGGACGGCAGCAGTGTGAACCGGACTAACGAAGAATGGTGACACGCTCGCCCGCGTGACCGCCTGCCGGATGACCATCGTCACCGCTTCCCTCGAGGGGATTTTTCAAGCCCTCAGGTGGCAAAAGCTGAAACCGCTCGCCGGCGCGGCGGCAGGCTTCGGGCTTGTCGAACGCATGCCCGCCACGCGAAGATAGCGCGGCTGCACGATCGGCTCCATTCCGAGTGGAGACCGCAAGCAAGTTTCGGCCGAGGGAGGACACATGCTGACCCGACGCGGGCTCTTCGCCATCTCCGCCGCCGCATTGCTCGCCGGCACGCGCGACGCGGCGGCGCAGGACTGGCCGCAGCGGCCCATTCGCCTGATCGTTCCGTTCGGGCCCGGCGGCGGCGCCGACATCATCGGCCGCATCATCGGCCAGGCGCTGCAGGAGAGGCTCGGCCAGCCGGTGGTGATCGACAACCGGCCCGGCGCCGCCGGCACGCTCGGCAACGAGGCGGTCGCGCGCGCGGACAAGGACGGCTATACGCTCGGCATCATGACCGCGGGCCAGATCATCGCCGCGGTCATGAACAAGTCGCTGCGCTACGACGCGCTCGGCTCGTTCGATCCGGTCGGGCAGATCGCCACCGCCGGTCTGATCATCGTCACCCGCCCCGACTTTCCGGCGAACGACGTGAAGGACCTGATCGCCGCCGCCAAGGCCAATCCCGGCAAGATCGCGTTCGCCAGCCCCGGCTTCGGCGCCACCCAGCATCTCACCGGCGAACTGTTCCGGCAGACCGCGCGCATCGACATCCTGCACGTGCCGTTCCGCACCTCGCCGGAGGCGATCTCGGCGGTGCTCGGCAAGCAGGTGGACGTGCTGTTCGATACGGTCTCGGCGGTGCTCGGCCAGGTGCAGGCCGGACAGCTCAAGGCGCTGGCGGTCACCGGCAAGGACCGCTTTCCGGCGGTGCCGGAGGTTCCGGCCGCGATCGAGTCCGGCCTGCTGCCGGGCTACGACGTCACCACCTGGTACGGGCTGTTCGGCCCGCGCGGCATCCCGGGAGCGGTGATCGCCAAGCTCAACGCGACGCTCAACGACAGCCTGGCCGACGCAGCGGTGCAGCAGCGGCTGACCAAGGCCGGTGTGGTGGTGCACGGCTCCACGCCGGAAGCGTTCGGCAAGCACATGGCCGAGGAGTACGCGCGCTGGAACGCGGTGAGGGTGGCGGCGGGGATCCCGCAGCAGTAGCGCGCGACGACTTTTCGGCGCATCGCCACCCCCCTCTACGTTATTGTCGGAGCATGATCTTTTCCGAACCGATGCCCACTCTTCGGGATCATGCTTGAGCGCGCGGCGAGGGCCGCGGTCGCGCCGCGCGCCGGTTGTGCTGCTTTGCCTCAAGGCGCCGATCAGAACAAATCAGGGCGATTCAGGTTGCGTTAAGGACCTGTCACGGCCGCGGGCATATCCTCCGAGCGAAAGGCCCCGTTCCCCGGTCCGCAATGGGAGGAGCGCCATGAACGCCTCGATCCCGGCTCTCGCGCTGGTCACGCTCACCGCCCCGCGCTCCGCTTTCGCCTGGTGGCGAGATCGGGCCAACAGCCTCGGCTCCATTTTTGTTCGAGGGAGGCGCCCGATGCCGACTTCGGAAGACTACCGGCAGATGGCCAACCGGTCTGCCCAGCTCGCCATTGCCTGTTCGTCGCCCAGCCTGGCCGAAGCCCTGATGGCGCTGGCGCTGGACTATGCGCGCGCGGCGAGCCGCAGTCAGCGGACCGACGCGAAGCAGCAATCGATGCAGCAGGATGCGTCTGCCGGCTTCGGAGATTGACGCCTGAGCAGGGCCGCCGCGCCGCGGGCGCGGGCGGCGCCCGCCGTCCCCCGTCTCGCAATCCAGCGCCAACGAACTCCCGCGCATGTCACGGAAAAGTGGGCATTGGTTTTCAGATAAGGACGTACGCAAGAAAAATTTAGAGCGCGTCCCGATTCGATCCAATCGGGATGCGCGAGCACTTCGCGCGCGATCGATCCGAACTCGCTGCAAGCGCGCCTGCCCGGAGCAGCCCACGTCGCCCCGCACGCTTGGATCTGCTAGCCTCCTATTGATTCCGGCGCGCGGCGGCTGCCCGAGCGAACCTGGAATAGCGACGCCGGCCGCCGGTCAGCGGCGGCGTGCGACGACGGAGGCCGCGGAGATCGCGAGACTGTCGCGGTCGAGGCGAGATTCTCTGGGGAGGACGACAATGATCAACGGGATCGCGGTGCTGGCTCTCGGCATCGCCGTTTTGCTGACAGTCTGGGTCATCGTAGTCTGGGGCTCGCATTACTTCGGTCCCCAGTGACGCTGCTGCGCGCTGCGAATCTGCTTGCGGTTGGCTCAGCCGCCGGACGCGGTCGGATCAGCCCGCGCGGCGTGCGTCTGAGCGCGCCCAGGATGCCCTGATCAAATAGTCATGACTGCGGGACCGCCCGCCCTGCGGACCAAGCGCTCCGAGGCGGGCGCAGCGAGTGCGGCTCGAGCGGAAACGCAGAACCCCGTCACTGCGCGGCGGCGTCCCGCCGCAAGCCGGCCTCGGCCCCGATGTCGCGGCGCAGGTCGGCGTCGATGGTGAGCGGCGGATTGTTGGCGAAATGCGTGCGGTAGACCTGCATGTTCTCCATCACGCGCTGCACGTAGTTGCGGGTCTCCATGAACGGGATGCGCTCGACCCAGTCGATCGGATCGACCTTGGGGTCGCGCGGATCGCCGAATTTCGCTATCCATTCCTGCACGCGGCCGCGCCCGGCGTTGTAGCCGGCAAACGCCATGATGTAGTTGCCGCGATAGTCCTGCATCACGCCGCCGAGCTCGGCGGCGCCCACCTGGAGATTGTAGGGCGAGTCGTTGCGCAGGCGCTTGACGTCGTAGCTGCAGCTGAAGCGCTTGCAGGTGTCCCGTCCGGCCTCCGGCGTGACCTGCATCAGCCCCATCGCCTGGGCGCTCGACCAGTCGGCCGGGTTGAACGCGCTCTCCTGGCGAATGATGCCGAATAGCATTGCATTGTCGATGCGCGGACCGATCGGGGAATAGCGCGGTACGCCGACGGTCGGAAACGCGTAGTAGTCGAGCGGCAGGCCGCGCGCCAGCGCGGCCTTGCCGAGCTGCAGCATGCCGCGCGCGTCCTCGTGCTGCTCCGCCAGCTCGCCGAGCGCGGACAGCGTGCCCACGTCGTCGACCGACTCGCCGACGCCGCCCATCATCGAAATGACCAGCGCGCGCTCGTCGAGCGCGTAAAGGATTTCCAGCGCACGAACGAGCTCCAGCCGCTGCGCGCCGGCACGCGGATCCGGCTTGGCCGGCGGCGGCGCCAGCGCGAGCGCCCGCAGCCCGAGCCGGGCGCGCGCGAGTTGCCCGTAATAGGCCGCCGAGGAGCGCGCCGCCGCCTGGTACTCGATGCGCGCTTGGTCCGGCCGGCGCAGCGCTTCCGCCGCGCGCCCGAGCCAGTAGTGCGAGCGTGCCAGCGAGGTCGGATGGATGCTCACGTTCTGGATGCGCGCGAAGTGCGTCCACGCCGTGGTCGGATCGTCGAGAAAACGCAGCGCGATCCAGCCGGCCATGAAATAGCGCTCGACCCGGGAGTTCTCTCTGGTCGGCTCGGCCGCCTCCGCCACCACCCGATAGGCGGAGCGGGCATCGCCGGCATCGAGCAGCTTGCGCGCCATGATCCGCCGCTCGATCCACCATTCCTCGCCGTCGTAGACCTGATCGAGGTCGTGCGGGGCGGACAGCAGCGCCTGCGCGGCTTCCGCAATCTTGTCCTCGTGGCGCAGCAGGTGGGCGCGCGCGAACAGATAGCCGGGCTCCTGGCGGGCCTCCTCCGGCACGTCGCCGAGGAGCTTGCGGACATTGCCGCTCTTGTTGGTGTTGATCGCCAGGCGCACGCGCGCGATCGCGACGTCGGCGGCGCCGAGCCGGTGCGCGGCCCGCATCGCGGCCTCGTTGTCGGCGACCGAGAACCGCTTTTCCACGCGTGCCTTGTGATCGGCGCGGGTGAGGAACTCGGAATACTTCTCCAACACCTGCTTCTCGACCTCGGCGGAGATCGGATCGTTGCGCCAAGCCTCGCGCACCAGCGCCTTGGCGCCCTCGCTGTCGCCCTGCGCGAGCAGCGCGCGCGCCAGCACCAGGCGGCCCATGCCGCATTGCGGCGGCGAGTCCTTGAAGAAGGCCAGCACCCGCGCCGGCTTGAGGCTCTCGTTCCACATCATCGCCTCGGCGCGGCGGCGGAACATGGCGATGTTGGGCCAGTTCGGATTGGCCTCGATGAAGGCGAGGAAGCGCGCGCTGTCGGAGCCGCTGTGCTCGCTGCGCAGGATGATCCATTCGACGAGCTTGCGCGCCGCCGGATCCGAGATGGTGCCCTCGATGCGGGTCGCCTCGCTGGCGCTGCCTTTGCGCAGCGCCTCGAGCGCGCTCTTGACCAGCGCGATCTCCGCTTCGGACGACTGCGGCGGCGGTCCCTTCGCGAGCGGAATCTGCGGCACGCTCTTGCTGGCGCTCTCGTCCTTCGACTTCCCGGACTTCTTTTTTCCGGCATGCTTGGATGCTTTGGCGCTGGCGGCATGCGAGCTCTTCGCGCCGCGCGCGGCCTCGGCCGCCACGCTGACCGTAAGCAGGCCCGCGCACGCGAGCACAGCAACGAGTGCTGATCCGTTCCGTCCGATCAAGGCTGATGCTCCCCAGACCCCTGGCGAATGGCTTCGCCGTGCTATTTCCCCACGCCCAAGTCGACGAGAGGTATTTGCCCGAGGATTTGGGCGGAAAAGTGCCACCATTGGCGCCGGCCGAAGACCGGGCCGCCCTGTTTGCGGCGAATCGGTGGCCCGGATCGGCGCTCCGGTTCCGGCCGTTGACGCTGGCCGCGCGGCTCAAATGGTCTCGCTCGCGGCGCAGGACGCGCGCGCGGCCAGCGGTGCCGGCGTCACTCCGGCTTGATGCCCGACGCCTTGATCACCTTGGCCCACTTGTCGGCGTCGGCGGCGATGTGCTTGGCGAATTCGGCAGGCGTGTTCGCCGGCATGACCATCGCGCCGAGTTCGGCGAGGCGCGCCTTGACTGCGGCGTCGGCGATCGCGCCGTTGACCGCCTTGTTGAGCGTCTCGATGATCGCGGGCGGCGTGTTCTTCGGCACCCCGAAGCCGATCCAGGCGCTCGCCTCGTATCCCGGCAGGAAGTCGGCCAGCACCGGCACGTCCGGCAGCACGTCCAATCGCTTCGTCGTGGTCACCGCCAGCGGGCGCAGCTTGCCCGCTTTGATATGGGGGACGGACGAGGGCGTCACATCGAACATCACCTGCACCTGCCCGGCGATGAGATCGGTGAGCGCCGGCGTCGAGCCGCGATAGGGGACATGGACGAGATTGACGCCGGCCATCGACTTGAACAGCTCGCCGGCGACGTGCTGCGGGCCGCCGATGCCGGCGGAGGCCATGTTGATCTTGCCGGGATTGGCCTTGGCGTAGGCGATGAATTCCGGAACGGTTTTCGCCGGAAACGACGGATGCACTTCCATCACCAGCGGCACGAAGTCGATGCCGGCGACCGGCGCGATGTCGCGCAGGAAATTGAACTTGAGCTTGTCGTAAAGGGCGTTGTTGATCGTGTTCTGGGCGTTGACCAGGAGGACCGTGTAGCCGTCGGCGGGCGCGTTCACCGCCGCCTCGGTCGCGATATTGCCGGCGGCGCCCGGGCGCACCTCGATGACGAATTGCTGGCCGAGCTGCTGCGATACTGACTGGGCGATCAGGCGCGCCGTGATGTCGGAGGAGCTGCCGGCCGCCTGTCCGACGATCACGCGCACGGGCCGCGCGGGATAGGACTGCGCCCGCACGCGCCGCGGCGCGGCCACAAGCGCAGTGGCGCCTGCCGCGATCTGCAGGAATTGTCGGCGCGGAAGCTTCATGGGGATCCTCTCCTCGTGCATGCGCGCCGGCGGGGGCGAGCGGCGCCGAACCGGCGTCCGCCGTCGTGCCGTCGGCGCGGCGCGACGCTACACCATCGCCCCGACCGCGCGGAAGCCGCATTTGCCGTGGCGGCGGCGCTGACGCCGTCGCCGCGGGCGCGCCAGCGCCGGTGCGCGACTGGCCAGCGGTGCGGCTATTTTTTTTGACTACGCTTCAACTACGCTATTGACTACGTATCGCATCTGTGCTAGGATGCCAAAATCCCGCTCGTGAGGGGCGTCCTCCGGAGACGATCCTGAAGGCGGAGCGGGTGGTGGCGTCGTCCGCGGCTCGTAACGGCGGACGGAACGCCCGGCACCTGCGGCCCGGGGCAAATGCCTGGGGCGGCGTGGAGCCTTCGCGCCGGCTGCGGCGGCAATGCCGGAGCCGGAGGCGGGTGCTGGGCCGACAACGCCACGGTGGAGCGCCGAGAGGCGGCCTCCCGGTTGCGCGGGAGGGCCATGCCTCGCAAGCGTGGCGTCGCGCGTTACCCGCGCGACTGAACTGCAAGGCTGGACGCCTTCCGGCGCTCCGCCCACCCCCTCGCTCGGGGCGGGCTGCGACGACGGTGCGAAACGACAAAGCGAACAACCCGGGCGCAGCTACGCCCCGGGAACGAAGAACACTGCGCTGTTTGACATCGTGAAGACCGAGCATCGCAGGATGGGTTGAGCGGCTTGCGCGCAGCCCATCGCGCCGGCGTTCCCGCACGCGGCGGCGATGGCTTTCGCTCGGCGGCACGCACTCGGGGGCTTTGTCCTTGAGGGCGCGCTCCGGCGCGCCTCGAATCAGCGCGCCAAGTTCGTGTCCCGGCCGAGCGCAGCGAGAGCCGGGACCCAGAAGCCACACGACGCGCCATGCAAGATAAAACATTGCACGTTGCACTTTGTACTTTGCGCTGCGCGCTTATTGCGCTGGGTCCCGGGTCTCCATCCGCTCGACCACGCGGGCCTCGCTTCTGTCGCCCGGGACACGAGCGCGTGTCTCACCTGCAGGGTGCACTCCAACGAGCGCGGCCTGTATTTTCCCTGTTGTTTGCAGGGGCGCCGGGCGGCAGGGATGCGCGAGCCCAGGGCGAACTTTCCGCTGCACTCGTCGTTAGAGGCAAGTGTGGCTGCGGGAGGCTCGCATGCGCGGCGCGATAAT
>DATBKV010000066.1:0-10344 GCA_036555745.1 Xanthobacteraceae bacterium
ACGAACATCGCTGGCCTCCGCTGATATGATCGAGAACTATAGCCGCCGGTCTGCGCGCCGGCCAAGCGCTCCGCACGTGCGAGCCGTGGACCCGACACCGCATCGACAACATTGCCCTCGGCATTCGCGGGTCAGCCGTCCGCGAGCGCTGCCGCTGTTGGCGCTTTGCGCCTTTGCGGGCGGCTGTGCGTGGCACGCCAATGCCGCGAGCCCTGCTGACTTCTACCGGGGCAAAACGGTCACGATCATCGTGAGCTCGAGCGCGGGCGGCGGCTACGACACGCTGGCGCGTACGCTCGCCCGTCATATGGGCAGACACGTGCCGGGCAATCCCGCCGTCGTGGTCCGCAACATGCCCGGCGCCGGCGGGATGACGGCGACCAATTTTCTCTACAACAACGCGGAGCGGGACGGCAGCGTGATCGGGCTCGTACAGAACAATACCCCGTTCGAGCCGCTATTCGGCACCAAGGAGGCGCGCTACGACCCCATCAAGTTCAACTGGTTGGGCTCGCCCAGCTCCGAGACCGCCATGGTGCTGCTCTGGCACGAGGTGCCGGTCGACACGGTCGCTGAGCTCCGGACGCGCGAGGTCGCCGTCGGCGTGTCCGGCGCCAACTCGACGCCGGCCTTCTTCACCCGGCTGTTGAACGCGGTCCTGGGCACCAGGATGAAGGCGATCAACGGCTATCCCGGCCAGAACGACGTGCTGCTCGCCATGGAGCGTGGCGAGCTCGACGGCCATCCCAGCGCATTCTTCAGCTCGGTGCGCTCGACCCGGCCCACCTGGCTGCGCAACAAGCTCGCCAAGGCCGTCCTGCAATACGGGCCCGAGAAACTCGCCGAGCTTCCTGACGTGCCATTCGCACCCGATCTGGTCACGAGCGACGAGGACAAGCTCGTGATGCAGGCGGCGTTCGCGCCGCTCGCGTTGGGCCGGCCGTTCGTCCTCCCGCCCGGCGTTCCAACCGAGCGCGTCGCGGCGTTGCGGGCGGCGTTCGCCGCCGCCATGGCGGACGCGGAATTTCTGGCGGAGGGCGAACGCGTCGGGCTGGGGCTCAACGCGCCGCGCACCGGCATGCAGATCCAAGAGCTGATGGAGCGCGCCTACCGCAGCCCGCCGGCCGTGATCGAGCGCCTGCGGCAGTTGAATGCTCCTTGAGATTCCCTGTGTCATCGCCCGCGCCGGCGGGCGATCCAGTATTCACCGGACCCGCCAACGACTCTGCTTCGGCCTCGACTGCACGCTCACGGTTTACTGGATGCCCGCTCGCGCGGGCATGACACGCGCGAGCCGGAGCTGCCTCACATCCGAATGTTTGCAGCTTTGATGATCGGGCCCCATTTGCGGGCCTCGGCGGCGATAAAGGCTTTCGCCTGCGCGGGGGTGCCGCCGGCCGGCAGCGAGTCGAGCTTGTCGAGCTCCTGCTGACCCTGTTCACTGCGAATGAAGGCGTTGGCGCCGGCATTGAGCTTGTCGATGATATCGGCCGGCGTGCCCGCGGGCGCGGCGAGCGCGAACCACGCGGTCGCCTCGAAACCGGGGAAGCCGGACTGTTCGACGGTCGGAACCTCCGGCAATTGCCGGGTGCGCTGCGCACTGGTGACGGCGAGCGCCCGCAGGCGGCCGTCCTGCACATGCGGACCGGGGCTCGTGGTCAGCGTGCAGGCGAAATCGAGCTGCCCGCCGAGCAGATCGGTCAGCATCTGCGGCTCGGCGCGATAGGTCACCACCGTCATCTTCGCGCCGGTCTCGGCCATGAAAGCCTCCAGCGTGATGTGCGCGGTGGTGCCCGTGCCGGGCACGCCGGCATTGAGCTTGCCGGGATGGGCCTTGGCGTACGCCACCAACTCCTTGAGCGTCTTCGCTTCGACCTTGGGGTTGACGACGAAAATATGCGGCAGCCGCGAGACGATCACGATCGGCGTGAGCTCGCGGTCGGGATCGTACGGCATGTTGCCGAACATGAACTTGTTGAGCGCGAGCGAGGCTGCGCCGGCCATCAGGATGGTATAGCCGTCGGGCGCCGCCTTGGCGGCGGCCATGGCGCCGATATTGCCGGCGGCGCCGACCCGATTGTCCACCACTAATGGCTGGCCGAGCTTGTCGCCGAGCTCGTGCGCCACGTTGCGGCCCAGAACGTCCATGGCACCGCCGGCGGGGAACGGGATGATCAGTGTTACCGGGCGCGTGGGCCACGCCGGGCTCGCGGGCCGGGCGCCCTGCGCGCGTGCGAGCGCCGGCACGAGCGGAGCAAGAGCGGTGCCGATCAGGAACGAGCGGCGGGCGATCATGGGCATGACATCCTCGACGGTCTTTTGCGCTCCCCGGCCTGCAGCGATGTTCGCGGGCACAAGACGGCGGCGAGCTCGAATTGTCAATCGCCGCAGCGCCGCACCGCAGATGCCGGTTCGTGTTGATCGCGCGCGAAATTTTATCCAATCTGCCGTGCAAACTTTCCAGTGCGGCGAGACCGCTGCTGCGGAGGAACTGCCATGATCAAAACCAACGGCATTCTGCATCTGACCATTCCAGTCAGCGATCTCGCGCGCAGCCGTGCCTTCTACACCGATGTGCTCGGGCTCGAGTTCGTGGCGCAGGTCCCGAAAGACGATCCCCACTTCGTGTTCTTGAAATCGGGCGCCGACTACGTGCTGCTCGGGCGCGATGCCAGCAAGGCCCGGTTCTCCGACATTATTCATCACGCCTTCATGGTCGACGGGGACGCCTATGACGCGACCGTGGCCGAGCTCAAGGCCAAGGGGGTGGACGTGTTCCGCGAGGAGCGGCGCGACGAGGGCATCTTCACCGGGCGCAGCGCCTATTTCCACGACCCCGACAACAACGCGCTCGAGGTCATTCATCTCACCAACAAGGCCAAAGGCTGACATGTCGCGCAAACTCGAGCTTACCTTCGCCTGCGGCGACTACGAGATCATGCGCGCCTTGAAGGAAGGCGCGGTGCAGCCGGAAGGCATCGAGCTGACGGTGCTGACTGACATGGGACCCTCGCCGCGGCACTGGCGCTTCCTGCGCGGGCGCGAGTTCGATGTCGCCGAGGTGTCCGGCTCGGGCTACGTGGCAGCGCGCGACCAGGATCTTCCGTTCCGCGCGATTCCGGTGTTTCCCCATCGCCGCTTCCGTCACGGCTTCATCTTCGTCAACACCGCGAAGGGGATCCGCAAGCCGACCGACCTGATCGGTCGCAAGGTCGGCACCAAGGGCTATCTGTTCACCGCCGGGTTGTGGATGCGCGGCATCCTCGAACACGACTACGGCGTGCCGCACAAGTCGATCCAATGGCTGAGCGAGCTCGACGAGGACGTCGATTTCACGCCGCCGCCCGGACTGAACATCGCGCAGGTCCCGGAGGACAAATCGCTCGAGGACATGCTGGTCGCGGGCGAGATCGACGCCCTGCTCTCGCCCGACCTGATCCGGCCGCTGACCGCGGGCGACCCCCGCGTGGGCCGGCTGTTTCCGAACTACAAGGAGGAGGAGATCGCGTTCTACCGCCGCACCGGGATTTTCCCGATCATGCACGTGGTCGGCATCAAGCAGGAGATCGTCGAGCGCCATCCCTGGGTGGCGACCAACCTCTACAAGGCCTTCGAGAAGGCCAAGGAGCTGGCGATGGAGCGGATGGAGAATCCGCGCATCGTGCCGCTGGCCTGGTATCGCGAGGGCTGGGAGGAGCAGGAGCGCATCCTCGGCAAGGACCCTTGGGAATACGGGCTGGGCGAGCGCAACGCCCGGAATTTCGAGCGACTGGTGACCTATTCGCACGAGCAGGGCGCAATCAAGCGGCGCCTGCCGCTCGATGAGCTGTTCCTCAACGTCTCAGAGGGCCGCAGGCGCGACGAGTTCAGGATTTAGCGAGCAGCACCCGCCTCGACCGTCGTAGCCGCGGCGTCAGGCTTTGCGGATGCGGAACACCAGCAGCTCCCCCTCGCGCGAGCTCGCTTCGAGCTTGTCGCCGGTCTGGTTCACGAGGTTCGGAATATCGATCGCCGTGAGCGGATCCGTACACTCGGCGACCAGGACGTCGCCCGCCTTCAGCCCGGTGAGCGCCTTGCGCGCGCGCAGCGCCGGCAAGGGACATTTGAGCCCGCGCAGGTTGAGGGTCTTCTCGGCCATCTGATCTCGTCGTGTCGAGTGCACGCCCCGCGCCTGCCGGCGCGGAAAGGATTTCACGAACCGCGACACTATAATAATGACACCAGCCATGGCCATGGAGCCGGAAATTCCCCAGCGCATCGCCCGCTTCACGCCGCTCGCCGACGTGCTCGCGCGCCTCGATGCGCTGATCGAGCCGGTCGCCCCGCGCATGTGCGAGCTCGCCGCCGCGGCCGGGTTGACGCTGGCTGCCGACGTCGTGGCAGCGGCCCCGATTCCGGCGGCGGCGCGGGCACTGCGCGACGGTTGGGCGGTGGCCTCCGAGGCGACCGCCGATGCCGGCGCCTACGCGCCGGCGCCGCTCGCATCCGCCGCCCAGGTCGAGGTAGGCGCGCCGCTGCCGCCCGGTGCCGACGCCGTTGCAGCGCTCGATGCTGTGGCTGTGCGCGACGGCCTCGCCCTGGCTCTGGCGCCGGTCGCGCCGGGCGAAGGCGTGCTGGCGACCGGCGCCGACGCCGCGGCCGGCGCAACTCTCCTCGAGCGCGGCCGCCGGCTCGCGCGCCTGCACGTCGCGTTGCTGGCGGCGGCCGGCATCACCAGCGTGTCGGTTCGCGTCCCGCGCCTGCGCCTGCTGCGCGCACGGCCGGCAAACGATGCCGTGATCGATGCCGCCATTGCCTGCATCGCGGATGGCGTCGCCGCCATGGGCGCAATCGCCGAGAGCGTCGAGCCCAACCGCACGGCAAACGATCTGGCGAGTGCGTTGCCGAATGCCGATTACGATGCGGTCGTAGTGGTGGGCGGAACCGGCAGCGGCCGCGACGACAGAACCGTGCGCATGCTTGCCTCCATCGGGGAGGTGCACGCACACGGCATCGCCCTCCTGCCCGGCGAGACCAGCGCCTTCGCCAGCCTGCGCGGGCGTCCGGTGCTGGTGCTGCCGGGGCGGCTCGATGCGGCGCTCGCGGCTTGGCACATGATCGGCCAAGCCATGCTGGCGGGGCTCGCGGCAAGCCGGGAACCGCTGCGCCTGCGTACGGCGAAACTCACGCATAAGGTGGCTTCGATGGTCGGGTTTTCGGAACTCGTGCCGGTGCGCGGCGAGCATGCTTCCGCAACGCCCATAGCCTCGGGCTATGTGCCGTTGTCGGGGCTGGCGCAGGCGAATGGATGGGTTTTGATTCCGCCCGAGAGCGAAGGATATCCGGCAGGCGCCGAGGTCGTGATAAGACCCTGGCCATGACCGCACGCGTCGAACCGAAATCAGCCGAGCGCGATCTCATCGCGGCGATCCGCCGCGCCGCGCGCCAGGAGCAGTTCCTGGAAGTGGTCTCGGCCGCCGAGGCGCGCGCGCGTTTCATGGGGCGGATCGACCTTGCGCCGCTGGCAAGCGAAACGGTCGGCCTTTCCGCCGCGCTCGGCCGCGTGCTCGCGCACGACCTGTCCGCGCCGATCGACGTGCCGCCGTTCGATCGTGCCAACGTCGACGGCTTCGCGCTGCGCGCTGCTGACAGCGCGGGCGCCAGCGACAGCGCACCGCGCCGCTTTCGCCTCAACGGCGAGGTGATCGTGTGCGGTCACCTTCCCGCGCTCGAAGTGACGCCGGGCTCGGCCACTACGATCGCCACCGGCGGCGTGCTCCCGCGCGGCGCCGATGCCGTGGTTATGGTCGAGCACACCGACTTGCTCGAGACGCAGGAAGCGCCGGCGATCGACGTGCGCCGCGCCGTTGCGCCCGGCCAGTTCGTGTCCTATGCCGGCTCCGATATCGCGCGCGGTGAGGTGGTGCTGCGGCGGAATAGCTTCATCTCGTCGCGCGAGATCGGGATGCTCGCAGCCTGCGGCCTCGCCGAGGTCGCGGTCGTGCGCAAGCCCAAAGTGGCGGTGCTCTCGACCGGCGACGAGCTCACCGCGCCCGGCGGCGTCCTCGCGCCGGCGCGGGTCTACGACAGCAATGGCGCGATCATCGCCGCCGCGGTCGCGGAAGCCGGCGGCGAGCCGGTCGCCTTCGGCGCCATTCCCGATGACGAGGCGGCGCTCGAGCGCGCCATGCGCTCGGCGCTGGCGGTCTGCGACATGGTGGTGCTCTCGGGAGGCACCTCGAAGGGCACCGGCGACCTCTCCCATCGCATCGTCGCGAAGCTCGGCAACGTCCTCGTGCATGGGGTGGCGCTCAAGCCCGGCAAGCCGCTCTGCCTCGCCGTTGCCGACGGCAAGCCCCTCATCGTGCTGCCGGGATTTCCTACCTCCGCGATCTTCACCTTCCATGCCTTCGTCGCGCCCGTGGTCCGCGCACGCGCCGGCCTGCCGCCGCAAGCCGAGCACGTGGTCGAGGCGCGAGTGCCGGTGCGCGTCGCCTCCGAGCTCGGCCGCCAGGAATTCGTGCTGGTCGCGCTGACCGCGGGTGATGCGGGCGAAGCGGTGGCGTTTCCGACGGCGAAGGGCTCCGGCGCGGTCACCAGCTTCTCCCAGGCCGACGGCTTTCTCGAGATCGACGCGCTCGCGCCTGCGCTCGACGTCGGCGCGCGCGCGCGCGTGATGCTGATCGGGAAGTCCGCCGCGATGCCCGATCTCGTGATCATGGGCAGCCACTGCATCGCGCTCGACACCGTGCTCGGCGCGCTCGCCGAGCGCGGCCTGAGCGCGCGCACGATCGCGGTCGGCAGCATGGGCGGCGTGGCGGCGGCCGAGCGCGGCGAATGCGATCTCGCGCCGGTGCACCTCGTCGACTCCGAGAGCGGGGTCTACAACGCCCATCTGCTGCGGCCCGGGCTGGCGCTGGTGAAGGGCTGGCAGCGCATGCAGGGCTTCGTGCACCGCCCGGATGACGAGCGCTTCAGCGGACGCGACGCAGCCGGGGCGCTCGCGGCCGCGCTCGCCGATCCAAGCTGCCTGATGGTCAATCGCAACGCCGGCGCTGGAACGCGCGTGCTCATTGACCGGCTGCTGGCGGGCCGCCGGCCCGCCGGCTACAGCAATCAGCCCCGCTCGCACAACGCGGTCGCCGCGGCGGTGGCGCAAGGCCGCGCCGATTGGGGCATCGCGATCGCGCCAGTGGCCCGGCTGTACGGCCTGGGCTTCCTGCCGATCGCGCCGGAGGACTACGACTTCCTCCTGGTCGAGCGCCGGCGCGCGCGACCGGCGGTCGCGGCGTTTCTCGCCGCGCTGTGCGACGACGGCGTGCGCGAGAAGATCCGCGCGCTCGGGATGCAGCCCGCCGATACTTTGTCGTGACCTCCGCGCCATGTTCCGCGTTCTCGTCGCCCTGATCTTTCTTGTTTCGGCCGCGCTGCAAGCGGCGCAGGCGCAATTGCGCGGCCACGGCGGGCCGGTGCGGGCGCTGGCGATCTCGTCCGACGGCACGCAGGCGGTGTCCGGCAGCTTCGACACCGCGATCATCCGCTGGTCGCTGGCGCGCAACGCGGCCGAGCAGGTGCTGCGGTTCCATGACGGCGCCGTCAACGCGGTCGTTTTCCTGCGCGACGGCGGCATCGCCAGCAGTGGCGAGGACGCGCGCATCGCGCTCTGGCGGGCGGGCGAGCCGCAGCCCGCCACCGTGCTCACCGGCCATCAGGCGCCGGTGGTCGCGCTCGCGCTCTCGCCCGACGGAACCATGCTGGCGTCGGCATCCTGGGATCACACCGCCCGGGTGTGGCCGCTCGGAGCAGTTTCCGGAAAAGCGGGCACCGGTTTTCCAACGATAGAATCTTCGGGCGGGGCGTCGCGCGTGATCGAGGGCCACAGCCAGAACGTGAACGGGGTCGCCTTTTCCGCCGACGGACGCTCGCTGGTCACTGCCGGCTACGACGCGACGCTGCGTATCACGCCGCTCGCCGGCGCCGGCGCGCCGGTGGTGGCCAACTTGCCGGTGCCTCTCAACGCAGTGGCGGTGGCGCCTGACGGCGAGATCGTCACCGCCGGTGCCGACGGCAAGGTCTACGCCCTCTCCCCCGCGGGCGAGCGCAAAGGCGAGATCGAGGCAGCCAAGACGCCGATCATCGCCTTGGCGCTGTCGCGCGATGGGCGGCTGATCGCGGCCGCCGGCATCCGCGGCTCGGTCGCCATCATCGATCGTGCGGCGCGCAAGCTCGAGCGTGTGCTGGTGGGGCCGGGATTGCCGGTGTGGTCGGTGGCGTTCTTCCCCGATAACCGCACGCTGCTGACCGGGGGGACCGATCGCGTCATCCGCCGTTGGGACGCGGCGAGCGGCGAGCCGATCGGCAACCTGGTCATGGGCACGCCTGAGGATCCGCTCGCCGCGTTCGCCGGTGATCCCGGCGCCGAGGTGTTCCGCGCCTGCGTCGCCTGTCACACCTTGCGCGCAGGCGAGGGCGTGCGTGCGGGCCCGACGCTCGCCGGCATCTTCGGGCGGCGGATCGCGACGCTCCCGGGCTACAATTTTTCTCCGTCGCTCAAGAAGCTCGACATCGTCTGGACGCCGCAAACGGTGTCCAAGCTATTCGAGCTCGGGCCCATGACCTACACGCCCGGCACCAAGATGCCGGAGCAGAAGATCGGCTCAGCCGCGGACCGCGCCGCCCTCGTAAAATTTTTGGAGCGGGCGACGAAGTAAGCTTGTCGGCCAAGCGCGTGCGACGGTTCATCCAACTGTCGTCCCCGCGAAAGCAGCGGCCCATGAGCACGCTATGAATATGGCGTCCCGCAACAGGTCTCTTGCGCGAACCACGACCAAGATTCGCGTCACTCCGTGGCGCGGACGAGCTCGAGCGTGGCCTCGGTCACGACCCCCGGCACCTCCTGCGGCAGATTGTGGCCGGCGCGCGCAATCACCCGGCGCTGATAGGGGCCGGTGAAGAAATGCGCGTGGTTCTCCGACATGGCGGGCGGCCCGACGCCGTTCGCCTCGCCGTGCAGCGCGATGGTCGGCGCCGCGATCATCGGCTGCCGCGCCAGCCGCTGCTCGATCGGTTCGAGCTCGGGATCTCCCGGCGCGTTCCTGAAGCGGTGGCGGTAGGACTGAATCGTCACGTCGACGAAGTCCGGATTGTCGAACGAGACCGCCGTGCGCGCGAAGGTCGCCTCGTCGAACGTCCAGTTCGGCGACCACAGGCGCCAGATCAGCCGGCAGAACGCGCGCCGGTTCGCGGCAAGGCCGGCCCGCCCGCGTTCGGTGTGGAAATAGTACTGGTACCAGAAGCGGTATTCCTGCTCGGGCGCCGCCGGGACGGCGGACTTGGCGATGTCCTGAATGTTGTAGCCGTTGCCGGTGACCAGGCAGCGCACCCGCGCCGGCCACAGCGCGGCGACGATGCAAGCGGCGCGACCGCCCCAGTCGTAGCCGACGAGCGCGGCGCGCGGCAGCGCCAGCGCGTCCATCAGGTCGAGCAGGTCCTTGCCGAGCGCGGCCTGCTGTCCGGACCTCGGGCTGTCGCTGGAGAGAAAGCGCGTGGGTCCGAACCCGCGCAGATAGGGCACGATGGTGCGGCAGCCGGCATCGTTGAGCGCCGGCACGACCGCGTCGTAGGTGCGCGGGTCGTAGGGCCAGCCGTGCAGCAGGATCACCGGCGCGCCGTCGGCCGGGCCGCTCTCCTCGTAGGCAATGTCGAGAACTCCGGTACGGACGCGTTTGACAGCCGCGCTCATGTTTCCCGCTTGCCGGAGCGCTCCGCTTCCTCGCGCTCGCGCAGATAATCCTCGGTGGTGCGCGGCTTCGGCCGCATCTGCGCGGCGTAGGGATCGAACTCCTGCTCGGTGACCACCACCACCCGGCAGTCCTCGCACATCTTGATGAGGTCGAGACGCTGCGCGGAGTTCTGGAACATCCAGTGCTTGCCTTCCAGCTTGGCGACGATGCGCTCGATCGTGCTCCTGACCCCGAATGGCTTGTTGCAGCGGATGCAGTGGAACGGCTCTTCCTGCTTGAGCACGCGCGGGCTGGCGGTGGCGGCGCGGAAATCGAGCTGCGGCGTAAGCGTCATCACCTTCTCGGGGCAGGTCGCCTTGCACAGGCCGCACTGCACGCAGGCGTCCTCGGCAAAGCGCAGCATCGGCCGCTCGGGATTGTCGCCGAGCGCGCCGGTAGGGCAGGCCGAGACGCAGGCGAGGCAGAGCGTGCAGCCTTCGACATTGATCTCGACCTTTCCGAAGGGCGCTCCCGCGGGCAGCGCGATCACGTCGACCGGCGCCGGCGCCGCGCGTTGCAGCTCCCGCAACGCCAGCCGCATGACGTCGCGTTTGCCTCCGGCCGGCAGGAAGCTGGCGGGACG
>DATBKV010000067.1:0-4878 GCA_036555745.1 Xanthobacteraceae bacterium
GAGGCGCGCAGGCTATCCACTCTCGGTCGACGGCGCTCCCGGATGCGAGGGGCTTGCGGGAGTGGTCGCCGGGCGGCGCAGCGGCGTCGTCGTGGGCGGCGACCAGGCGCTCATCTCTTCATAGCGCTTGGCATACCGGTAAAACGTGCCTTCGAAATTTCCCAGGGCAATCACGAAGCCGGCCCAGCCGTCGCGGTAACCGCGCTTGAACAAGTAGTGCTTGATGAATGCCCAGATTCCATGCCCGAGCGCGCCCGCCATCGACACGCGCCTTTCCGCAAGCTTGCGCGCGCCGAGCGAGGAGTAGCGGTTCATCTTGCTGATGACCTCCTCGAGGTTGCGAAACGGAATCTGCCAAATGGCGTTTCGCAGTCGTCCGAGCGTGCGCGGCGTCGACAGCTCGTAGCCTTCGTGAACGGGGCTGTCGTCGTAGCGCATTGCGCCTTTGCGGAAGAGCTGGGGCTGTCGAAAATTCGGATACCAGCCCGAGCCCTTGATCCACCGCCCCATCATGTAGTTGTGGCGCGGCACCAGATAGGCGTCGTGCGCGGGCGTGGACGCCACAATTGCGAGAATCTCGTCACGGACCTGGGGCGTGCAGCGCTCGTCGGAATCAAGACTGAAGATCCATTCATGGCTGCATTGCGCGACAGCGCGGTTGCGCAGGTCGCCGAATCCGTGGAACGCAATCTGCACGACGCGAGCGCCCAGCCGCTGCGCGGTCTCGGCGGTGCCGTCGGTGCTGCCGGAATCCACGACCACGATCTCGTCCGCCCACAATACGCTCGACACCGCGTCGGCGACCTTTTCTGCCTCGTTAAAGGCGAGGATGTAGGCCGATATTTTTTGCATGTTTCCCCGTTATTGAGCGCGGTCGCGGCGCACGCTATCACAGCGGGGCGGGGGATGCAGGACGAAAGGCTGGAGCAGCACCGGGTGCCCGACCTCGTTTCCGTCATCGTCACGACTTACGAGCGCACGGATGCGCTCGAGGCGGTGCTGTCGGCTCTGTCGCGCCAGAGCGATGGCGGCTTCGAGGTGGTGATCGCGGATGACGGCTCGGGCCCGGCCACCGCCGCACTGGTGGACGGCTGGCGAGCGCGGCTCGGCGTGCCGCTCACCCACGTGTGGCAGGCGCACCGGGGATTTCGCGCCGCCGAGATCCGCAATCGCGCCATTCTCGCCGCGCATGGCGACTACTGCGTCTTTCTCGACGGCGATTGCATCCCGCCGGCGGACTTCGTGGCGATCCATCGCAAGCTGGCGGAACGCGGATGGTTCGTCACGGGCAATCGCGCGCTGCTTTCGCGCGAGCTCAGCGCGGCGGTCCTGCGCGAGGATTTGCGCCCGGAGGCATGGAGTCTGTTGACGTGGCTGGAGCAGCGCCTGCGTGGCGGCGTCAATCGCCTGGCTGCGGTGATACGGCTTCCGCTCGGGCCGCTGCGCAAGCTCGGAGCGCAGCGTTGGCGCGGCGCGCGCTCCTGCAATCTCGGGGTCTGGCGCCGCGATCTCGATCGTGTCGACGGCTTCGACGCCGACTTCAACGGATGGGGGCGCGAGGACTCCGACTTGCTCATCCGCTTGCTGCATTGTGGATCGCGCCGCAAGGACGGCCGCTTCGCCACCGGCGTCATTCACCTCTGGCACCCGCCAGCCGACCGTGCGCATTTGGCCGCCAACGATGCCAGACTGGATGCGGTCTTGCACAGCGATCGCACGCGCGCACCGCGCGGGCTGTCGACGCTGCGCGCGGACGCCGGGCGTGCGGACACGCATCGACATGATGAGCATGCCCGAGCGCCCTCTTGAGTCCACGCTGGCAACGGGAGGCATCAACGCTTCCCGTCTTGCCCCGATTGCCGATGGGCTTGTCGTCGCCGTCGCGGTGTCGCTGCCATGGTCGACCTCGGCGACCGGGATCCTGGTGGTGCTCTGGCTCATTGCGCTCGCGCCGACTCTCGACGGCGCTTCGCTCAGACGCGAGGTAGTCTCGCCGGCCGGCGGCCTGCCGGTCCTGCTGTGGGCTTTGGGCGCGCTCGGCATGCTGTGGGCGGACGCGAGTTGGAGTGAGCGCATCGCAGGTCTGAGCGGGTTTCACAAGCTGCTCGTGATTCCGTTGCTGCTGGCGCAGTGCCGCCGCTCCGATCATGGCAGGTGGGTGCTGCTCGGATTTCTAGCCTCCGCGCTTGCGCTGCTCGTCGTCTCGTGGGTGCTCGCGCTCGCGCCCGGTCTGACCTGGCGCGGCAAGGAGCCGGGCGTGCCGGTCAAGAACTACATCCTGCAGAGCGGGATATTCGCGATTTGCGCGTTTGGGCTGGTGGGCGAGGCGATAGAGCTATGGCGCAGGCAGCGGCAGCGCGCGCTGCTGCTCCTTCTTGTCGCAGCCGTTTTCATCGCCAATATCGGCTACGTGGCGGCGGCGCGCACGACCCTGGTCGTATTGGCCGTCATGCTGGTGGCTTGCGGGCTGCGCCAATTCGGCTGGAGGGGGGCGGCTATTGCGGGCCTGATCGGTGTTGTACTTGCCGGAGCGATGTGGATTTCCTCGCCTTATCTGCGCCAGCGCGTGTCACTCGCCACGGAGCAAATGCAGACCTATGGAACCGGCGAGGTCAACACCCCGGTCGGCCTGCGGCTTGAATACTGGAGGAAATCGTTGCTGCTGATCGCCGAAGCGCCAATCATCGGCCACGGGACCGGGACGATTCCGCAGCTGTTCCGGCGCGATGCCACGCCCGCTACCATTCCCGAATTGATGACGACGAACCCGCACAGCCAGATCCTGACTGTGGCGATCCAGCTCGGGCTCATGGGTGCCGGCGTGCTGGTCGCGATGTGGATTGCCCACTTCGCGTTGTTTCGCGACGGCAGCCTGCTTGCATGGTTCGGACTTCTCGGCGTGATCTATAACGTCGTGTCCTCGTTGTTCAACTCGCACCTGTTCGACTTCAGCCAGGGCTGGCTCTACGTACTCGGGGTCGGCGTGACCGGCGGGATGGTCCTGCGCGAGCGGGGCGCGCCTGCCAAGGCCGGAGGCGGGATATGACGCCTCGAAAAGTTCGGTCACGAGAAATATTGGTGCCGATCTCGGTCGGTGAGCTGATGGACAAGATCACTATCCTGGAAATAAAGTCCGAGCGCATTAAAAATGCAGCGCAGCTCGAGAACGTGCGCTACGAGCTCGCCGCTTTGCGTGGCATGCAGCTCGGCGAGGTCGATCGCGCGGAGCTCGACAAGCTGTGCGCCGAGCTCAAGCAGGTCAACGCCAGGCTCTGGGACGTCGAGGATGCGATCCGGGACTGCGATGCGCGCGGCGATTTCGGCGATGCCTTCGTCGAGCTCGCGCGCGCTGTCTATCGGTTGAATGACGAGCGCGCCCGCCTCAAGCGGGTGATCAGCCTGGCGTCGGGATCGCGCCTGATCGAGGAAAAATCCTACAGGTCATTTCAGGGTGAAGATTCCCGACCAAGCTCCTGAACGAGGGGCGACCCCGGCGCGGGACACCGCGATGACGAGTTTCGCCCTGGCGGCGCCTCGCCGCATCCTCGTGATCACGCTCCGCCGGCTCGGCGATGTGTTGCTCGCGACGCCCCTCATTCGCAGTGTCCGGCGGGGTTTTCCCGGCGCGCAGCTCGATGTCCTCGTGTTCCGCGGCAGCGAGCGCATCCTCACGGGCAATCCGGACATCGACAATGTGATCGCAATGCCGGAGCGGCCTTCCGCCCTCGAGACGGCCGCCATGGTTCGCAAGCTGTGGTGGCACTACGACCTTGCCGTTTCCACCCAGGCCGGCGATCGCCCAACCTTGTTCGCCCTGGTGGCGGGACGTCGGCGTGCGGGTCTCGTGCCGCAGCCCGGGGCGACCGGAGCGTGGTGGAAGCGGCACGCCTATCACCTGGCGGTCGCGGCCGAGCCCGACACCCATCGCGTGACGCAGCTGCTCGGGCTTGCCAGCGCCCTCGGCCTCGTGCGCGCGTCCGATATCGTCTGTCCGCAGGGTTCCGGCGCCGACGAGGTGGCCCCGAAACGGCCCTACGCTGTCGTGCACGCCAACCCGTTCTATCGTTACAAGCGCTGGAACGAGGTCGGCTGGCGCGCGCTGGCGCGCGGCCTCGCCGAACGCGGGCTCGCCTTGGTCGCGACCGAGGGACGCGATCCCGCCGAGCGGGCCTATGTCGACGGGCTATGGGCGGGCGCTGACCCGCCGGTCATTCGCGAACGCGGGCGCCTGGATTGGGCGGGCCTGACCGCCCTGCTCAAGGGTGCCGCCGTCTACGTCGGTCCGGACACCTCGGTCACTCATCTCGCCGCCGGCAGCGGCTGTCCGACCGTGGCGCTGTTCGGTCCAACCAGTCCGCGGCGCATGGGGCCCTGGCCGGTCGGCGGCTTGGCGGAGCCGTGGGAGCATGCCGGAACGGTCCAGCATCGTGGCAATGTGTGGGTGGTGCAGAATCCGCTGCCATGCCTGCCATGCGAGAAGCTCGGCTGCGAAGGCCACCTCGACAGCTATAGCCGATGCCTCGACGAGCTGTCCGCGGGTTCGGTTCTGAGCGCGGTCGATCAGGCGCTGCAGCGCTAGCGCATGTCCCCGGAAAAGTGGGAACCGGTTTTCCAAGACGGACATGCGCAAAATCAAAAAATCTACACGCATCCTGATTTCACCCCATCGGGATGCGCGCTTGCGTGTCATCCCGGCTTCTTGGCCGCTGTCGCGGCCTGGAGCGGCGAGTATGTCTGCTTGTAGCATTGATCCATGAGGACGCCGGCTCGCCAGTCGATAACCTTGTCGCCCTGGATGAACAGCGCATATTCTTGAGGTTTCCCGTGCGCATCAAGCTTGACGCAGGTGAGCCACGCCGGCCCCTTGAGGTAGTCGAC
>DATBKV010000068.1:0-8725 GCA_036555745.1 Xanthobacteraceae bacterium
GAACCAGCCCGAGATGGCGGAATCATAGGACGCGGTGCGAGCATAGGCCTTGGCGGCCAGCCGGCGGCGGGTCGCCTCGGTGGTCGCGCCGCCATGGGCGGTCATGTCGTCGATCACCGCCTTGTAGTCGCCGGCCTCGACGACCACGGTGACGAATTTGTGGTTCTTGGCCGCCGAGCGGATCATGGCCGGGCCGCCGATGTCGATGTTCTCGATGCACGCTGCAAAATCGGCATGACCCGCGACCGTCGCCTCGAACGGATAGAGATTGACGACGAGCAGGTCGATCGCAGCAATGCCGTGCGCCTGCATGGCCGCGGCGTGCTCCTCGTTGTCGCGGATGGCGAGCAGGCCGCCGTGCACCTTGGGATGCAGCGTCTTCACCCGCCCGTCCATCATCTCGGGAAAGCCGGTGAGCTCGGCGACCTCGCGCACGCGAAGGCCGGCGTCCGAGAGCGCTTTGCGCGTGCCGCCGGTCGAGACCAGCTCGATCCCGCGCTCGGCCAGCGCGCGGGCGAACTCGATGAGCCCGCCCTTGTCGGACACGGAGATGAGTGCGCGGGAGACGCGGCGGAGACGATCGGTCATGGCGTCCTGGCGCGTGTCATAGCCATCCGGCTGATAGGATCATCGTCGCCCGCGCGCAAGCGGGCACTAGGTGCTGGAGCCGCGGACGGGGCGGGCTCGCGCGCTGCACTCGCCATTGTAAATAACAACAAATAACAATGCCGTTTCGATGAAAAACGCCGCCGCACCGGCATTTCCGCGCTGTCGCCATCGCCAATAACAATGCGGAACAATGGCCCGCCGCCGGGCAACGCCAGGGCCGCCCCATCCTTCGGGACGCGCGCACGCAAGCCGCAGTGCTTGCCGCACCGGCGGGGATCGGCGCGCCCTCTGGACGAGGGGCGGACCGGATCGCGCGCTCCCGGTTCTCCCGAGGGGGGCGCGCGCCCGCTCCTCCGATTCACGATGTCAAACAGCGCAGTCTTCTTCGTTCCCGCGGCGCGTTGCTGCGCCCGGGTTTTGCAGCCCGCCGTCGGCACGTCTGCGGAGACGGCCCGGCGGAGAGGCGAGGATGGCAAGTGCGTATCATAGATACGATTGGTAGTCAATAAGCGTAGTTGAAATGTAGTCAGTAAAATCTGCGCTCGCGCGGTCACAGCGGCAGCTGCGGCTCGCTGTCGCGACCGCGGCGCGCGCCGCCGGCGCCGCCGGCCTGCGCGGCATGCGGGGCGAAGCTCCACTGCACCCGCATCACCTTGCGCGCGCGGCCGTAGATCACAAGCTGCACGGTGCGGCGCGGTCCATCGGGACCGGCCAGATAGACGCTCTCCTCGAGATCGATGCGCTCCTCGTAGGTGCTGAAGGTCCAGATCTCCTTGTTCGGCAGCTGCAGCATGGCGCTGCGGCCGTCGGCTAGCCGGTTGGCCTTGACCGAGGGGTGGAGATGAAAGCGCACCGCAAACGCGTCGCGCTCGGCCGACAGCGTGTCGCCCCGCGCCGGGCTGAACAGGTCCTCGCCGTCGAGCCGGCGGCCGTCGGCGGCGAGCACGAGTACGCGCTCGTGGATCACGTTGAAGGCGTCGGCGTAGCCGTCGTGCGAGGCGCGCAGAATGATGCGGTCGGGCTCGTCGTCGCGCGTCACGGCGACCTCGCGCGGGCCGCCCAGCATCGGCGTGCCGTTGAGCACGCGCCGCACCGGCCCCGATTCGATGAAGCGCGAGGAGGAGGTGTCGTTGAACGTGACGGTCGAATGGGCGGCGGTCGCGCGCGCGACCTGCCGCCATCCGCCCCGGCTGGTCAACGGCAGCCCGCAATTGACCACGATCCGGTTCTGCCGGCTGGAGAGCTCGAATGCCAAGCAGCCGGCGTGGGCTTCCTGGCTCACCGCCATCGGCGGCGGGCGTCCGGCGTCCATCAACACCAAGGTGCCGGCGCCTTCCAGGCGCTGGTAGCCGGAATGCGGCGCGCTCGCGAGCGGGTCGCCGCGCGCATCGTCGTAGGCGAGAATGGTGGTGATGAGGTCGGTCGGGGTCGGCCCCATGCCGTTGAACAGGGCGAAATTGCCGTCGCCATGGCGGAAGAAGCGCAGCATCGGCATCATGCGGTCGATGGCGTTGAGCAGCGCCGCCGGCGGGGCGAGGTTGCGGGCGGTGAACGCGGTGCGCAGCGGGAGGAGATCGACCAACAGCTCGATCAGCGCGCCGGGATTGCGGCTGATATGGCCGCCGTCGGGCAGGATCTGGCGCACGAGTTCGTCGGCGAGCCGCTTGCTGGCGGTGCGGATGTGGCGCTGCTGGCGCGCCATGCACAGCGCCGCGTAGCACAGCGCGATCGCGGCCTGCAGCCGCGGCACGCCGTCGCGCGCTTGCGCCAGCGTGCGGCGCAGATGGCGCACCTGGCGCGCCAGGCTGCGCAGGAAGCGCCGATAGAACTGCGCGTCGGCGTCGTCGAGCACCAGCGGCGCCTGGCTGAGCCAGGACATGATCCGGCGCGCGACCACGTCCGGACGCCAGGCGATGGCATCCTGCGAGCTGTTGAGCGCAATCCATTCGTCGACCAGCGCGCGGGCGTTGGCGCGGGTAATGCCGGACTGGGCGGCGCGCAGATGGCGCAGCCAGCCGAAGCCGAGCAGCCCCACCGCCCAGTCCTCCGATGGCGGCGTCATTTCAAACGGCGAACGCGAATCGCAGACGGCAACCTTGCCGGCAAACGCGAAGCGGCCGGCATAGATCTCGCTCGCGCGCGTGGCGTCGGCGGTGCGCAGATCCTGCGGCGCGATCACCACGCGGTCGGCCTTGCCGAACGTGAACTGCCAATTCAGGATCGGATGCGTGGTGACGCGGCCGGTCAGCCTGTGGGCAAGACCACTCGCCAGGAGCACGGACAATCTGGTGCGTTCCGCGACCGAAACGCGCGACATCGAATCGCTGCTCCCCGCTACGCGGGGTTCACCCCGCCGCGCGCACCATAGCGAAGGGTGGGCGGCCGGCCAACCGCGGATAAGTGGCTCAAGTCCTTACGAATCGCGCGGCGTAGAAGCCGTCGAGCCCGCCCAGGCGCGAATCAGGGTCGGGGAGGTGGCAGGGTAGCGTGCGCAGGTCGCCATCGGCGGTCAGCCACTCGGCGCGGCCATAAAGCTCGTCGGCCGAGATCGGGTGCCGGCGCAGGCCGCCATCGCGAGCGAGACAGTCGCGTACCACCTCGATCCCTTCCTCCGGCTCGAGCGAGCAGGTGCAGTAGACCAGGATACCGCCGGGCCTGGTGAGCTCGGCCGCGCGCGCCAGCAGCCGCCGTTGCAGCGCCGCCAGCGTCGCGATGTCGGCTTCGCGCTTGCGCCACGGAATGTCGGGATGGCGGCGGATGGTGCCGGTCGACGAGCAAGGCGCGTCGAGCAGCACGGCGTCGAATGGCCCGCCCCGCCAGTCCGCCACGTCGGCTGCCACGATCTCGGCGGCGAGCCCGAGCCGGGCAAGATTGCCGCGCAGCCGCTCGAGCCGGGAGGACGCACGGTCGACCGCCGTCACCCGCGCGCCGGCTGCCGCGAGCTGGGCAGTCTTGCCGCCCGGCGCCGCGCAGAGATCGGCCACCGCGCGGCCATGCACGTCGCCGAAAAGCTTCGCCGGCAGCGCGGCAGCGGCATCCTGCACCCACCACGCGCCCTCGGCATAGCCCGGCAGTTGCGGGATCGGCCCGTGCGCGAGCGCGCGCACGGAGCCGGTCGGCAGCACGCGGCCGCCAAGCGCGCGCGCCCAATGCTCGGCATCGCGCTTCACCGTCAGATCGAGCGCCGGCTCGCGGCCGTTGGCGGCGGCGATGGCGCGCGCGGTGTCGGCGCCGTAGTGCTTGGTCCAGCGCGCCATCAGCCAGTCCGGCGTGTCGAGCATGGTGGTGTCGAGCGCAGCGAGCTCGCGCGCACCCTCGCGCGCGAGCTGCCGCAGCACGGCGTTGACGAGCCCGGCGTAACGCGCGGCGCGCGCGTCCGCATGCACCAGCCGCACCGCCAGATCCACGGCGGCATGATCGGCGACCTCGAGCCAAAGAATCTGCGCCGCGCCGATGAGGAGCGCAGTCTCGACCCGCGGCGCGCCGGCGGGCAGGCCATGCGCGAGGCGCTGGCCGAGCAGGTGGCGCAGCGTCCCGAGCTTTCGCAGCACCGTCGTCGCCAGCGCGCGCACCAGGGCGCGGTCGCGCTCGGCAAGCGCGGCCAGATCGGAAGCGCGGTCCTCGAGCTGCTCGTCGAGCGGCCGGCGCCGGCGCAGAACGCCGTCGAGCAGCTCGGCCGCGATCCGCCGTGTGGCGAGGCCGGGAGGATCGGGCTCCCGCATCAGAACATGATCCCGAAAAGTGGGTACCGGTGCTCCGACAAGGACATGGGCAAAGCCAAAAATCCGGAGTGCATCCCGATTCGATTCGATCGGGAGGCGCGTTAGCCCCAGGGACCGCGGTCGCGTCCGGCGGCGTCGCCCCACGGGCTCGCGGCGTGGCCGGGATAGCCGGGCAGCGCACTGGCGCGGCGGCCGAAGCCGCCCCGGCCCATCTCCCGCGCTAGGCGCTCGAGCGCGGCGATGCGGTTCTCGGTCGAGGGATGGGTCGCGAACAGGTTGTCGATGCCGTGGTGCGTGAGCGGATTGACGATGAAGAGATGCGCGGTCGCGGGACTGCGCTCGGCGGAATAGTTCTCGATCTGCTCGGCCGCACCCGAGATCTTGCGCAATGCCGATGCCAGCGCCTCGGGCCGCCCGGTGGTGCGCGCGCCGAGCCGGTCGGCGGCGTATTCGCGCGTGCGGCTGATCGCCATCTGCACCAGCATGGCCGCGATCGGCGCGAGCACGACCATCAGCAGGGTCCCGACGATGCCGAGCCCGCTGTTGTTGTCGCGCGAGCCGCCGAAGAACAACCCGAACTGCGCCAGCATGGAAATCGCGCCCGCGATGGTGGCGGTGATCGTCATGGTCAGCGTGTCGCGATTGCGGACATGGGCGAGCTCGTGGGCGATGACCCCGGCAATCTCCTCGCGCGAGAGCATGTGCAGCAGCCCGGTCGTCACGGCCACCGCCGCGTGCTCGGGGTTGCGCCCGGTGGCGAACGCATTGGGCTGCGGATTGTCCATGACATAGACCCGCGGCATCGGCAGGCCGGCGCGCTGCGCGAGCTCCGCGACCAGCTCGACGAGCTCGGGCGCGGTGCGCGCGTCGACCTCGTGGGCGTCGTGCATGGCGAGCACAAGCTTGTCGGCATTCCAGTAGCTCACGAGGTTGGTGGCGGCGGCGACGAACAGCGCGATCACCGCGCCGCCGGCGCCGCCGATGAGATAGCCCACGCCCATGAACAGGGCGGTCAAGCCTGCCAGCAGGATGGTGGTGCGCAGATAGTTCATCGCGCCGTCCTCGGTTTCGCTCGGGCCCGGCACCCCGGCGGTGCACGCGGCCCGCGCTCACATGTTGGGTGGCCGCCGCGGCGTTGCCAGAGCCCGCGTGGTCGCGCCGGCATCAGGGCGAGATCATATGGGAGACCAAGCGTCTGGCGCGAGATCGTTGCAAGCGGGCGCGATTTCCTTCGCCAGGCTCTTGACCTCTCGCCGGCTTGGGTCTTGTAGGGAGACATGAAGCCGGGCCAAGCAACCGAGGCGCGGCCTGCGCCCTCGCCCAAGAAGCCGATCTCCCCCGCCGCCGAACGCGCGCTGGCGGAAGCTGCCGCTCGGCGTGCCGAGCGCGATCGCATCAAGGAGCCGGCCTTTCCGGAATCCCACGGCCGCGGCGGGCTCGATCCCGTCCGCTACGGGGACTGGGAGGTCAAGGGCATCGCCACGGATTTTTGAGGCGCAGGCAGAAAGCGGCCGTTTTCGCCCGTGCCGGTATGCGGCAGCCGGGAGCAGCGGGGGCGTGGCTTAAGCCTCGTCCCAGGGACGCAGCACGATGCGGCCCACCAGATCCTCGCCCCCTTCGAGCATGGCGTGCGCCTCTGCCGCTTTGGCGAGCGGCAGCACCGCGTGAATCGGCATGCGGATGCGGCCCTGCTCCAGAAGCTCCGCCACCACCCGCTGATCGTTCCGGGTCGCGCCGCGGATGCCGTGCACGTTGAGCTCCTTGCTCACCATGTCGATCACGCGCAGCGGCATCGCCGCAAGCTCGCCGCCGACCGGACAGAGCGTGCCGCCAAGGCGCAGCGCGTCGATGCACAGCCGCATGAGCTCGGGAGCGCCGGTATATTCCACCGCGGCGTCGACGCCTTCCCCGCGCGTTGCCGCCCGGATCGCCGCGAGCGCGTCGGCGCCGCTGCCGGCGAGCACCATGTCGGCGCCGAGCCGTTCGAGCTTTTCTTTTTTGCCGGGGCTGCGGGTCGTGGCGATCACGCGGGCGCCGGCGAGCTTGGCGAGAAGCACGGTGGCGGTGCCCATGCCGCCCGCCGCGCCGGTGACGAGCACCGCGTCGTTGACGCGCAGGTCGAGGCGGCTCCTGACGATGCGATGGGCGGTGGCGCAGGGCCACATGGCGGCGGCGCCCTGGTCGGGATCGAGATCGGGCCTGGTCTTGATCCAATAGCTTTCCGGCCGCGACACGAATTGCGCATAGCCGCCGAACATGGTGTGGCCGGGAAGGTCGACGCCGCCGGAGAGATTGCCGAGCCCACGCGTGCTCGCGAGGGAAGTCGGGTTCTCCGGGTTGGTCAGGCCGAGCACGCGATCGCCAGGCTTGAGCGCGGTCACCTTCTCGCCCACTGCCGCAACCTCGCCGGCGACGTCGCGCCCGAGCTGCATGGGCATGGGAAAGGGGCGGCGCCCGTGGATGGCGCCGCGATGGCCGGTCTCTTTGCCGTAGAATTCGTGCACCTCGCCACGGCGGTACTTGACGTCCCAGCGCGAGACCGAGGTCGCCAGCACCTTGACCAGCACGTCGTCCGCCCCGACTTCGGGCAGCGGATGCGCGCCGTAGACGAGCTTCTCGGGCCCGCCGAACTCGAACAGCCGGACCGCTTTCATGCCTGCCATTGCGGGTCCCGCGCGGCCGGCTCGCGGGCCGCCGCCGCGCTTTCCTTGGCCTCGTAATATTCCGCTGAAAACTTGATCGACCAGCGCTCGAAGAAGCCTCGCATCCTTTGACTGAGCTTCTCCGTCGATGGCTCTTGCGCACCGCCGTAATGCGCGGCGTAGCCGCCGAGGATCGCCCCGATGAGCGGAACGGCCGACGAGTATTCGACCGCGCGGGTCGTCAGCGCGCGCGCGCCTTGGCGCAAGCCCGCCGCCGCGCCGGCAAGCGCCGCCGCCGCCGCAGCGAGGACGCCGTCGAGACCGATGCGGGAGACCGCGCGCCGCACGTGCTGCGCCGCGGCCGCGGCCGCTCCTTCCACCTGCCGATAGCGGTATGCCGTCTTGCGGACGGGACCCAGGCGGGTGAACTCGCGATAGAATTGAAATGCCTTCCGAAGCAGCGGATGGCGCTTCGCTTGCGGCCAAGCGGCCGGATAGGCCGGCAACACCAGGAGCTTGCTCTTGGCGATGAGGGTCGCCAGCGGATGCATCAGCTGCATCCATGCCGGCAAGGCCGCCGCCTTCGCGATCAGCACGGCGTGCATCGCCGTCGCGGCCAACATGGAGATCGGCAACCAGACCAGTGCGCCGGCGATCACCAGCAGCGCGCCGAGCGGCGTGAGTTGCCGGCACGTCCTGAACACCCACGCCATGCCCGCTTCGAAGGCGTGATGCACGGCCTCCTCGAAGGCGCGGTAGCTGATCTTTTGCCTCAGCCATGACCAGTGCCGGCTCACGGAGGCGTCGAACGCCGCGCGTCTCGTGCCCGAGAGCGGCAGACATGCGGCGACGGCCTTGAGCAGTGCCACCATTCCGTCGCCGCCGATGCGGACGGTGAACAGCGGAAACCGCATCAATTGCAACAGGATGGGGAAGACGTAATCCAGAACATGGATCAGGACCGAAAGCGCTGCCTTGAGCAACTTTTTCGCGACGAGCGTGGTGAGCACCAGCGGCAGGATGACGACGTCGTCGATGCCCAAGCCGAAAAGGCCTTGCGTGGTGTCGCAGACGGGATCGCCGCGGTGGTCGCGCAATGCTTGCTCCACGGTATCGTGGCGATGGGTGCGCCGACGGGATGTTATCGCGAAAATCGCCGCAGCGGGTGCAGGCGGCGGCAGCGGCAAGAGGAAGATGCTACGATTTCGCTCCCCTTCCGTCTTGCGCGAACCACCCCGGGAAGCGTCGCATGCTCACGCTCTACGATTTCGGCAATTCCGTCTGCTGCCAGAAGGTCCGCATCACGTTGTGCGAGAAAGGCCTGGATTGGCGGGCGGTGAAGGTCGACCTGTTCCGCAGCGAGCAATACGACCCGGACTATCTCAAGCTCAATCCCAAGGGTGTGGTGCCGACGCTCCTCCATGACGGCAAGCCGGTGATCGAGTCGACGCTGATCTGCGAATACCTCGACGAGACCTTCCCGGAGCCGCCGCTCGTCCCCGCCGATCCCTGGCAGCGCAGCCGCATGCGGATCTGGAGCAAGATGGTCGACGAGGGGCTGTTCGAAGGGATAACCGAGATCAGCTTCTCGGCCATGTTCCGCGAGCGCATGAGGAGCATGCCGGAGGAATTGCGCCAGAAGCGCTTCCGGAACATCGGTGATCCGCGCCGGCGCGACCGCTTCAAGTCGACCTATGAACTGGGCACCCGCTCCCCGTTCGTTCTTCACGCCGTCGCCGCCTACGAGCGCGC
>DATBKV010000069.1:0-45449 GCA_036555745.1 Xanthobacteraceae bacterium
GGCTCGGGGCGCTGCGAGGCTGGCTCGACCGGTTCTGGGATCAGGCGCTGGCCGCGTTCCAGGCCGAGGTCGAAGCCGCGGCCGGTCATGACCAGGACACGTCGGCCGGGCACAACAAGGACGGAGACTGATGGACAAGACGATCACCATCGTGCCGGTGCGCAAGAGCATTCGCGTCAATGCCGGCCAAGCGCGCGCGTTCGACGTGTTCACCTCCGGGCTCGGGCGCTGGTGGCCGCGCAACGCGACCATCGGCAAGCCGCCGATGAAAACGGTTGTGCTGGAGCCGCGGCTGGGCGGGCGCTGGTACGAGCTCAGCGAGGACGGCTCGCAGGCCGACGTGGGCAAGGTGGTTATCTGGGAGCCGCCACAGCGCTTCGTGGTCAGCTGGGACCTCAGCAGCGAGTGGAAACCCGACACCACCGCGAGCTCCGAGGTCGAGGTCACCTTCACCGCCGAGGGCGCGCAGGCGACGCTGGTGGAGCTCGAGCACCGCAAGTTCGAGCGCATGGGCGCGGAAGGCGGCGCCAAGATGCGCAAGGACGTCGACGGCGGCTGGCCGCGCATGCTCGAGCACTTCAAGCGCGCGGCCGAGGCGGCAGGTTCATAGACGGAGCTTGTCGTCCCCGCGAAAGCGGGGACCCATCGTGCCGTGGCATTCTGGCTTCTGGAATACTGGGTTTCCGCTTGCGCGGGAACGACAGCGGAGAAATGGGCACCAGTCGAGGAACGACGCAATTCGTAATGGAAGGAGCATCCCATGAGCATCGAGATCTACGCCTTTCCCCCGAGCCCGCGCGCCTTCAAGGTGATGGCGCTCGCCAACCATCTCGGCCTCGATTGGACGCTGCGCCCGCTCGACCTGCCCAAGGGCGGGCACAAGACAGCGCAATACGCGGCGCTCAATCCCAACCTGCGCATGCCGACCCTCAAGGACGGCGATTATGTGCTGTGGGAGTCGAACGCGATCCTGCAATATCTCGCGGGCAAGAAGCCGGAGAGCGGGCTGCTGCCGAAGGACGAGCGCGCGCGGCTCGATGTGACGCGCTGGCAGTTCTGGGACCTCGCGCACTGGGATCCGGCGTGCGCGATTTTTGCATTCGAATACGTGGTCAAGCCGTTCGTGCTGAACATCGGCGAGCCCGATATGGCGCAAGTGGCCAAGGGCACGGAGGCGTTCCACCGCGCCGCCAAGGTGCTGGACGACCAGCTCAAGGGCAAAAAATTCGTGACCGGCGAGACTCTCACGGTCGCGGATTTCTCGCTCGGCGCACCGATGAAACTTGCCGAGATGGCGCACTATCCGCTCGCGCCCTATGGCGAGATCAAGCGCTGGCACGCCTCGCTGTGCGCGCTGCCGGCCTGGCAAAAGACGCTGGCGCAGACCGCGATGCCCGCGGCCAGCGCCGCGTGACGCGGTCGAGCACTGCGGGCGCAGCCGCCGGCTGCGCCCAAGGTCAGACCATCAGCAGGTCATTGTGCGCGTGATCGGCGAGCGGCGAAACCAGCGCTGCGCCACCGGCGGAATCGGGTGCGGCTGGAGCACCTGCATCGGAAGCGAGTTCGTTCACGGCGGGAGCCTGCGCGGGCGTCGGCGTGCCGGGGAAGCTCGCCACGCCGCCGGTCTTCGCCATCAGCCACTCGCTCGTGATGCCCATGGACGCATTCTGCCACATCAGTCCTTGATGCCGTCACCGTTGAAGTCGGGCGGTGGTCACTCCGGCGCCGCCGCCAGCATGGTGGCCATCACGGCGATAAACGCTGCCGCCAGCCACACGAGGTCAACTGGAAACGAGAAGAGCCCGAGCATCGCCTTGTCCCCCAAACTGCCGAGCTCGAGGCTGAGATCGTTGTGCCCCTCGCTCCGGTGAAGTGCTAATGGTTCTACCTCCCATTCCGCGGGCGCGATGTGACGCAGGTCACACTTTGTGCGAGGACGCCGCGCCGGGGCAGTTTGTCGCGACCTGGCGCGGCATGACGGCGGTGGGGCCGTTGCGCTACAGTCGCGGCGCATCGAGGAGCGGATGGACACGATCATGCAGAGATTTCGCGCAATATTCGTCACGGTTGCTGCCTTCATGTGCCTTCTCGCCACGCAGGCGCAGGCGCAGAATTGGCCGAACCGGCCGGTCAAGATCATCGCGCCGTTCGCCGCCGGCGGCGCCGCCGACACCCTCGGCCGCCTGATCGCCGACCATCTCACCACGGCGTTCGGCCAGCAGTTCTTCGTGGAGAACCGCGGCGGGGCCGGCGGCATGGTCGGCGCGCAGGCCGGCGCCGCGGCCGAGCCCGACGGCTACACGCTGGTCATCTCCAGCATCGCGTCGAACGTGATCTCGCCGGTATTCAACGCCAATGCCGGCTACGACGGGCTGCGCGATTTCACCCACATCGCCTATCTGGGCGGCCCGCCCGTGGTGATGATCGTGCATCCCTCGCTGGGCGTGAAAACCTACCGGGACTTTGTTGCGCTCGCCCGCAGCGCCAAGGAGCCCCTGAGCTTCATCTCTCCGGGTACGGGCTCGCATGGATTTTTGGTCGGCGAGTACTTGGCGCGGCAGGAAGGCTACAAGGTCAGCCACATCCCCTACAAAGGCGCCAACCCCGCGCTGACCGATCTCGTGGCCGGCCACGTCAAGCTCGGGACCATGACGTTTTCATCGGCGGCCGAGCAGATCCGGGCCGGCAAGGTGCTGCCGCTCGCCGTCTCGACCGAAAAGCGCATCCCGAATTTTCCGAACATCCCGACGTTCCGGGAGGAGGGCCAGGACTTGGTGGCGGCGACCTGGTTCGCGCTGTCCGGGCCGGCGCATCTGCCGGACGACATCGTGCAGCAGCTCAGCCGCGAGACGCTCAAGGCCATGCAGCTGCCCGAGGTGCAGAAGCGGCTCGCGCTCGACGCGATCGAGACCAAGCTGATGTCGCCGGCCGAGTTCACCAAGTTCATCGAGGCCGAGACCGCGCGCTGGGCGCCGCTGGCGCGCTCGCTCGCCGCCAGCCAGCCGCAATAGGCACGCGCTATCACGCCGGCGGTCGCCATGCCGCCGGCGCTTCGTTCAGTGCACGAATTCGTCGGTGTAGAGGCCGTCGAACTTCCCGAGCGCGTCCTTGGGATCGAGCAGCTTGGCCTCGAGGCTGACCTGCTGCGAGTGCTCGAGCGCCGGAACGGTAACGCGCAGGTCGTGGGCGTGAGCCTTCGCCACGATCGGCCAGGCGGCGGCGAGCACGGCGGCATCCATGCGCGCGAAGCGTTTCTTCAAGAGCGCCAACGCGTCGGCGGGCTGCTCGAGAATGAAACGGTTGGCATCGGCGAGCGCGCGCGCCACGCGCACGCATTTCTCGCGCGCCTTGGTGCAGGTGTCGGGGCGCGTATAGACGAGGCCGTAGGCGAACGGCAAGAGGTCGGGCGCATCGCTCACCGCGCTCGCCAGCATGATGGCGTCGCCCTTGACCACCGCCTCGGTGGTGTAGGGTAGCGAGGTGGCGTAGCCGTCGATCGACTTCGTGTCGAGCGCCGCCAGCATCGCCGACGGCTCCATCGGCGCGATGCGCACGTCCTGCTCGATGTCGAGCCCGCCGCGGTTCGCCACCAGCCGCTCCCAGGCGTGCACGATGCTGTTTACGCCCTGGATGCCGATGGTCTTGCCGCGCAGCGCCTTGGCGCGAGTCGCCAGCGGCGTGGCCGCGGTGATGCCGGCGGCCTGCGCCACGTCCTTGCGCAGCACCAGCTCGACCAACGGCTTGTCGATGAGATTGGCGATCGCATAGAGCCGCTGGCCTTGCGCCGCCGCGCGCAGGAACACCGGTCCGGTGCCAATGGTGAAGTCCGCGCTACCAGCGATCACGGCGTTGACCGCGCCGACCCCGACGATGGTGCGGTGGCTGACGTTGAGGCCTTCTTTCTTGTAGAAACCGGCGTCCTCGGCGAGGAACGGCGCGCTGAAGGTCAGCGTGGCCGCGGGCAACGCCATCAGGATCCGGATGTCCTCGGCGACGGCGGCCCCCGGCGCGAGGCTGACCGCGACGACGATCGCGCCGGCAGCGATGCCATCTCGCCATCTGCACATATCTCGTCCTCCCCGGAAGCGAAGCGGTGCGATTCTAGCAATGCGAGTGAAGCGTGTCCCGGGCGGTGCGGCGCGCAGCGGGGCACCGCTGATCCGGGACCGCCATAATGCCGGAACGGCCCCCGGTCTGCAGCGCACCCTTTCGTGCTGCGCTGCGCCCGGGACACGATCGCGGTGACTGCAACGCAGTATATACTGCGGTGGCGCGATCCCGTCCGAGAATCCGTACCATGCAAGTCCCCTACTCCGGCGCCATCGACTGCGACCTGCATCCGGCGATGCCGAGCGTGGCGGCGCTGCTGCCTTATCTCGACGACTATTGGCGCGACCAGATCGTCAATCGCCACATCGACACATACTCGTTCGTGCTCACCAGCTATCCGCCCAACTCGCCGCTGTCGGCGCGTCCGGACTGGCGCCAGGCTTCGGGCGCGCCCGCCGGCGATCTCGATGCCATCCGCCGCCAAGCGCTCGATCCGTTCCGCACACGCTTCGCCATCTGCAACGTGCTGCACGGCGCGGTCGCGCTGTTCAACGAGGATATGGCGGCGGCGCTGTGCGGGGCGGTAAACGAATGGACCGCGCGCGAGCTGCTCGATCGCGAGCCGCGCCTGCGCGCCTCGATTGTGATCCCGGCGCACAACCCGGCGCTCGCAGTCGCCGAGATCGAGCGGCGCGCGGGTGACTCCCGCTTCGTTCAGGTTCTGCTCCTGGCGATGGGCGAGATGCTGCTGGGCCGGAGGCTCTACTGGCCGATCTACGCCGCCGCCGAAGCGCACGCGCTCGCCGTCGGCATCCACGCCGGCAGCACCTATCACCACGCGCCAATGCCGTCGGGCTGGCCGGCGCACCGGGTCGAGGACTACGTCGCGCAATCCACCGCCTTCGAATCGCAGCTGCTCAGTTTGGTCAGCGAAGGCGTGTTCCAGAAATTTCCCGCGCTCAAGGTCGTGCTGCTCGAATCCGGCGTCACCTGGCTGCCGACGCTGCTGTGGCGCACCAACAAGACCTGGCGCGGAGTGCGTCCGGAGGTGCCGTGGATCGACCGGCCGCCGGCCGAGATCGTGCGCGCGCATGTGCGCCTCACGCTGCAGCCGGTGGACGTGCCGCGCGCCGACCCCGGCGTGCTCGCGCGCGTGCTGGCACATGCCGGCTGCGAGCACATGTTGTTGTTCTCGACCGACTACCCGCACTGGCATTTTGACGGCGACGATGTGCTGCCCGACGGCCTGTCCGAGGCCGCCATGCGCAAGCTGTTGGTCGACAACCCGCTCGAAACCTATCCGCGTCTGCGCGAGCGCGCGGTCGCGCAGCGTGCCGGTTTGCGCGATAATGCGGCGGCAGGACAGGAAGCATTGCGATGAACGTCCCGCTTCGACAGTCCGAGGCTGCGCGCGCCGCGCCCGGCGGCCTCGCGATCGTGGATTGCGACATCCATCCGGCCTATCGCACGGCGGCGGACCTGCATCCGTTCCTACCGGCGCGCTGGCGCGAGCACATGACGACGTTCGGGGAGCATCTGCGCCAGGGCCTGTCGGGACAACTGGCATGGCCGCGCATGATGGCGGCGGGCATGCGCGTCGACGCTTTTCCCGAGCAGGGGCCGCCGGGCTCCGATCTCGCGCTCATGCGCGCGCAGCATCTCGACGCCAACGGCGTCGAGTACGGGATGCTGATGCAGCTGAGCCGCGGCGGCATGGAGGAGCGCAATCTCGATTTCGCCGCGGCGCTGTCGCGTGCGGTCAACGACTGGCAGCTGGAGGCGTGGGTGAAGCCCGAGCCGCGGCTGCGCGCCGGCATCGTGGTGCCGCAGGAGGATGCCGCTTTCGCCGTCTCGGAGATCGAGCGGCGGGCGGAGGATCCGCGCTTCGCCCAGATCCTGATCTCGCCGCGCTCGAGCGATCCGCTCGGCCACCGCCGCTACTGGCCGATCTACGAGGCGGCGCAGCGCGCCCGTCGTCCGATCGCGCTGCACGTGCAGGGCTTTTCCGGCGGCCACGCCTCGACCGGCGCGGGCTGGCCCACCTATTACATGCAGGAGCATTACGCCACCACGACCGCCATGCAGAACACCGTGACCAGCCTGGTGTTCGAGGGCGTGTTCGAGCGCTTCCCGGAGCTCAAGGTCGTGCTGATCGAGGGCGGCTTCACCTGGGTGCCGGCGCTCTGCTGGCGCATGGACAAGCACTGGGAGCGCCTGCGCGCGGAGACGCCGCAGCTCAAGCGCCCACCCTCCGAATACGTGCGCGCGCAGTGCTGGTTCACGACGCAGCCGATCGAGGAGCCGGACGAGCCCGCGCATCTCGCCGAGGTCATCGACTGGATCGGCTGGGACCGCGTGATGTTCTCCACCGACTATCCGCATTGGGACTTCGACGATCCGCGCCAGGTGTTCAAGTTCCACCTCACCGACGAGCAGAAGCGCAAGGTCTTTCGCGACAACGCCAAGGCGCTGTACCGGCTCCCGTAACCAGCGTTGCACCCACGATTGTCATCACCCGCGCAAGCGGGATCCCGCATTTGTGGAGAAGACCAATTTGAGCCGCGAGGTCGTCGCCAAGGCGAGCGAGGTGGCGCCGGGCACGGCGAAGATCGTGACCGTGCGCGGGCGCGAGATCGGCCTGTTCAACCTCGGCGGCGAATATTTCGCACTCGCCAACCGCTGCCCGCACGCCGGCGGTCCGCTCTGCCGCGGCCGCATCGTGGCGCTGGTGCGCTCCGAGGGGCCCGGCCACTACGCCCTGGCGCGGCACAACGAATTCCTGCGCTGCCCCTGGCATGGCTGGGAGTTCGACATCCGCACCGGCCAGTCCTGGTGCGATCCGCACTCTACCCGCGCCCGGCAGTATCGCGTTACGGTCGAGCCGGGCGCCAGTCTGGTGAAGGGTCCATACGTGGTTGAGACTTTCGCAGTCGCGGTGGAGGAGGATTACCTGGTCATCGATCTGGCGGCGGCAGCCACGGGGTGATACGCGCCTCGCGCCGCCCCGCTACTCCGCCGGCCGCGCGATCGGGATGTCGGCGAAAATCCTGTACTGCTGCACCCGCGGCTTGTCCTTGTCTTGCGCATTCACATACGAGATCGAGCTTTTGCCCAGCAGCGTACGCGGCAGGATCATCACGCGGATGAAGCGGCTCGGCCGGTCCGCTGCCGCCTGCGCGAATACCGCATCCGGCCCGGTCTCGTACCAGGCCCCGCCCGGCCCGTACGAGGTCGAGCGGCCATGGGTATCGATCCGAATGCCGCCCTCGAGCAGGCAGCGGATCCCCGGTCCCTGATGGCGGTGCAGATAGGCGCAGCCGCCGGGCGGGAAGCCGACGCTATCGCCGCGCAGAAGGAGCTCGCCGGGCGGCAGCGTGTCGAGCCGCGCCGAAAGCTTCCGACGGGAGACGACGCCCGCGGCCGCGGAGTCGGGTGCCGCGGCCGCGGCGAGCTCGAAGCGCCAGCAGCTGGCGCCCGCCGCGCCGGCCTGCAGCGTCATCGCCCCTTCGCCATGCCAGGCTTCGCCGTCGGCGAGAGCGCGGTCCGCGACAGCAATGCCGCCGTGCACGACGAAGATCATGCGCGGCGCGGCTGGCAGCGCAAGCTCGGCGGCGTTCGCGAGGGTGTCCTCGAACAGCGACAGTACGAGAGCCATGGTATGCGCTAGGATTCCACCGGCACCAGCTGCACGGCGAGACGAATGAGCTCGGGCAGATTCCTGGCATTGAGCTTCTGCTTGAGCTGCGAACAGGCATTGACCACGGTCTTGTAGCTGACCCCGAGCTCGTCGGCGATGCGGCCGTAGGGCTTGCCTCGGGCGAGCAGTGCCAGTGTCTGCAATTCGCGCGGGGTGAGCTCGGCGAGCGGATCACGCCGCACGCCGGTGCGCACCAAGGCCACCTGCATGGCGAGATCATTGCTCAGGTAGGGCGTGCCGGCGCGCACCTGGTCGAAGGCGCGGATCAATTCCTCCGACGAGGTGTCCTTGAGCACGTAGCCGGTGGCGCCGGCCTCGAGCGCGCGCGCGGCGATGATCGGATCGCTGTGCATGCTGAACACCAGGATGCGCGTACGCGCATCGTGCGAGTGCATGCGCCGGATGACGTCGAGGCCGCCCAGTCCGCTCCCCTGCATGGCGAGGTCGACGATCACCACATCGGGCCGATGGCGGCGGTAGAGGCGATAGCCGGAAGCCGCATCGCGCGCTTCCAGCACGGTCGCGACCCCGGCATCCTCGAGCATGCGGCGGCATCCCTGCAGCACGATCGGATGATCGTCGATGATGAGGACGCTGGTCATGGCCTCTCGTCGTTGAGCGGGATCGCGATGCGCACACAGGTGCCGCCCCCGCTCGCCCCTTCCACCTTAAAGCTGCCGCCCAGCCCATGCACGCGCTCCTGCATCCCGCGCAGGCCGAAACTCCACGGCGCCGCGGGATCGATGCCCCGGCCGTCGTCGCGAATGGCGAGCGTAAGCTGCGCAGCGCCGGCCGACGCGCCGACCGCGCCGGTGGTCTCGGCCAATTTGATCTCGACATGGCTCGCCTGCGCGTGCCGGATGGCGTTGGTCAAGCTCTCCTGCACGCAGCGGTACACGGTGAGGTCGATGGAATCGCCGTAGCCGGCCATGAGCTCCCCGGCGGAGAGGGCGAACGCGACCTGCGGATGCTGGCGCGCGCGATCGCGCACGAGCTCGGCGAGAATGTCCTTGAGCGGCACGTGCCCAAGCGCCATGGGGCGCAGCCGGTTGAGCATGCTGCGATTGATCCCCTGCAGGTGCTCGATGATCGCCAGCATCTCGCGCGCCCGCTCGGTCAGCTTGCGCGCGGTCTCGCTCGGCAGCTCGCGGGCGGCGGTCGCGATCGAGCCGGCGGTCGCCTTGAGGCCGAACAGGCTCGGCCCAACCTCGTCGTGCAGCTCGAGTGCGGTGCGTCGGCGCTCGTCGTCCTGCGCAGTGATCAGGCGGTGGTTGAGCCTTTCGTTCTCGGCGCGGGCGGACTCGAGCGCCTGCGCCAGCGCGTTGAAGCGGTCGGTAATGGCGGCGAGCTCCCGCGCGCGCGGCCGCGCCAGCCGCACCCGGTAGTTGCGACCCTCGAGGTCGGCGAGCCCGCGAGCGACGCCGGTCAGCGGACCGAGCACGCGCCCGAACAAAAGGTAGAGAATCGCGATCACGGCGGCGTTCAGGATCAACGCCACGGCGCCCAACCCGACGGTATTGCCCCAGACCTCCGCGATCTCGTCGCGCGGCTCCGCCTTAATCTCGATCCAGCCGATGCGCCCGCCGTCGACGATAACGGGCACGTCGCGACTGGCAACCGGCGGCGCAATCAGCGCGGCGAACCAGGCCGGCGCCCGCGCCTCGCGCGCCGTGTCGGCGTCGTCAGGCGCGGAGCGCACGGGGAGCGGAGTCCCGTTCGCGTCCTTCACCACGATCCGCACGTGGCGGATCAGCCGCAATGGCGAGGCGAGGTCGGCGAGGAATTTTTCCGCCGGCAGCTCCTGCTGCATCAGCGCCACCGCCTCGCTCACCAGCAATTGCGCGAGCTCCATCGAGGCGGCGATCTCCACCCGCGTGGAGCGACGCGCCTGCAGGATGGTGACGGCGCCGGCGACCAGGCCCGCGACCAAGTCGATCAGGATCACGGCGATCAGCAGCTGCGCCCGCACCGAGCGGCCGTACCACAGCGCGTGCCACAACCGGCGCGCCGACGGCAGCGCCAGCGGCCGCAACAGCGTCCGGCTTTCAAATGGCGTGCGGATCACAGCCTCCCCAGCCGGCGGAGTTGCGGGTCAAGCTCCGGGATCGAGCCGCCGGCCGTGATAGTTTATCGCTGAACCCGCCCGTGCACGAGGCGCAGCGCCGCACGCGGGCGGAACCGCGGCGATGCCGGCGCGGTTGATGTGCCATGAGCACAACCGAAGCCGGGAATATCGACCGTGTCTGGGAGATCATCGAAAAGGTCGGCATCGCGATGCTGACCACGCGGTCTGCCGGCGGGCTGCGCGCGCGGCCACTCGAGGCGCGGCCCGAGCGCGACGCCGGCCTCATCTGGTTCGTCACCGACGCCCGCAGCGGCAAGGAGCACGAGATCGAGGCCGAGCACGATATCGGCCTCGTGTTCATCGACGTGAAGGACAAGGCCTATCTCTCGATCACGGCGCGGGCGCAAGTGCGGCGCGATCACGCCAAGGCGGCCGAGATCTGGCGAAGCACCGACAATGCGTGGTGGCACGGGCCCGACGACCCGAATGTGTGCGTGCTGCGGGTGCGGCCGGTCACCGCCGAATTGTGGGACGGCCCCGCGAGCGCGGCGGTGGCGGCGTTCGAGTTCGCCAAGGCGCGGATTACCGGCGCAAAGCCCAACCTCGGCGAGAACCGCAAGGTGACGGTGAAAATGGCGCAGGCTGCAACGGGTCGTCGCCCCGCCAAGAGGTCACGCCGCCCGCAGCCGCGCAGGGGCTGAGCCGCCGCAGCCGACCTACTTCTTCAGCTTCTTCCGCCGCCGCCCCAGTGTGCGCAGGCGCAGCGCGTTGAGACGGATGAAACCCTCTGCGTCGCGGTGATCGTAGGCGACCTTGCCCTCCTCGAAGGTGACGAGGTCCTGGTCGTAGAGCGAATAAGGCGAGGCGCGGCCCACCACCGCGACATTGCCCTTGTAGAGCTTGAGCCGTACCGTTCCGGTCACGAATTCCTGCGATTTATCGATCGCGGCCTGCAGCATCTCGCGCTCGGGTGCGAACCAGAAACCGTTGTAGATCAACTCGGCATATCTCGGCATCAACTCGTCCTTGAGGTGGGCAGCCCCGCGGTCGAGCGTGATGGATTCGATGCCGCGATGGGCGGCAATCAGGATGGTGCCGCCGGGGGTCTCGTACATGCCGCGCGACTTCATGCCGACGAAACGGTTCTCCACGAGATCGAGCCGGCCGATGCCGTGGGCGCGCCCCAACGCGTTGAGCGCGGCGAGCAGGCTGGCCGGGGAGAGCCGCTTGCCGTCAAGCGCGACGGCGTCGCCGCACTCGAAATCGACGGCGACATAGGCGGCTTGGTCGGGCGCATGCTCCGGATCGAGGGTGCGCGAATAGACGTAATCCGGCACCTCCTGCGCCGGGTCCTCCAGCACCTTTCCTTCCGACGAGGCGTGCAGCAGGTTGGCATCGACCGAGAACGGCGCCTCGCCGCGCTTGTCCTTGGCGATCGGGATCTGGTGCTGCTCGGCGAAGGCGATCAGCGCCTCGCGCGAGCGCAGGTCCCATTCGCGCCACGGTGCGATCACCGTCACATCGGGCTTGAGCGCGTAATAGGCGAGCTCGAAGCGCACCTGATCGTTGCCCTTGCCGGTGGCGCCGTGCGCCACCGCGTCGGCGCCCACCTTCTCCGCGATCTCGATCTGCTTCTTGGCGATCAGCGGCCGCGCGATCGAGGTGCCGAGCAGATATTGCCCCTCGTACAGCGCGTTGGCCCGGAACATGGGAAAGACATAGTCGCGCACGAACTCCTCGCGCAGATCCTCGATGAAGACGTTCTGCGGCTTGATGCCGAGCAGGAGCGCCTTCTCGCGCGCGGGCGCGAGTTCCTCGCCCTGTCCGAGGTCGGCGGTGAAGGTGACGACCTCGCAGGCATAGGTGCCCTGCAGCCATTTGAGAATGATCGAGGTATCGAGCCCGCCGGAATAGGCGAGCACCACCTTCTTCACATCGCGCCTGTTCGCGTCGCCTTGCGGCATCAGCCCACCGGCCGGGAGGCCGACCGCAGCGAATTGAAGCGCGCCTTCTGCTCGTCGGTGAGCCCATCATAGAATTTCACCAGCGCCGGCTGCACGGTCCGTACCGCCGCAAGCGTGGCTTCGAGGCGCTTTTCCATCGCCTCCACCCGACCGGTCGGCGTGAGCGCCTGGTAAGTCGGGCAGCTGGCCTTGAGGCCTTCCGCTGCCTTGACCGAGGCATCCTTCAATTCGTCGAGCGCGGTCCGCTGCACCGACGTCGGGCGCACCGCCTGTGCGATGCGGTCGATCGGCAAATCCGTGACGCCCGGGGCGCGCTCGTCGCAGAACTTGGTGAGATCGCGCTGGTCCTCGCTGGCGGCCGCCGTGTCGGTCGCAGGCGCCACGGCGTTGAAGCGGGCCTTTTGCTCGTCGGTCAGCGACTGGTAGAAGCGCTCGAGCGGCAGCCGCACGGTCTGCACCGCCTGCAGCATCACCTGCAGCCGGCTTTCCATCGCCGCGAGCCGTCCGGTCGGGGTGCTCGGCAGCTCCCTCGGGCAGCCAGCCTTGAGGAGGTCGACGGCCTTGGCGCTCGCCGCCCGCATCTCGTCGAGCAGCGGGCGCTGCGCGTCGGTCGGCTGCACGATCTCGGAAATGCGCTCGATCGGCCAGTCCGTCAGGTCGGCGGCGTTGCTGCTGCAAACGTCGGCGGCGCGCGCTTCCGCGCCGCGGGCTTTCGCGATGTGCCGCCCAGCGGCGCCGGCGCTGCGAGAGGGCATGTTCGCGCCGGAGCCCGGCGCTGCGACGACCGGAGGGCCGCCATAGGCGTAAGGGCCGTAGATGCCGTAGTAGACGTCGTCGTAGGCATACGGCCAGAAGTCGTCGTAGGCGTACGGCCAGAACACGTAGTCGAAGAAATCGTAATACGCGTAAGGCCAGAACACCGGCCCGACCCAGCCGATGGTTAGCCCGCCCCACCACCACGGCCAGGGCGAGCCGAAGAACCGCCCGCGGAAACGCGCAAACCCGAAGTGCGACCGGAATGCCGCGTTGGCGATGGCGCGATTGCCGAACACGCCGCGCACGCGCGTGCCGGCCGCTCCCAGCGTGCGGGCGGTGGCAAACCGGTTGCCGGCGCCCGCAAGCCGCCCGGCGCCGACGCCGATGCGCGAAGTGGTGACGGAACGTCCGAGCGAACGGCCGCCCGCGAACGAGCGCGTGCCCCTCCCGACCCCGCTGAAGCGATTGCCTCCGAACGACCGGACCGCAATTCCACCGCCGCGGCCTGCGAGACCCGTTCCGCCGATGCGGCTGAAGCCTCCCACCCGTCCGCTGAAGCCTCCGATGCGGCCGATGCCGCCAATACGACCGCCGCCAAACCCGCCAATACGGCCGACGCCACCAATGTGGCCGCCGCCAAACCCGCCAATACGGCCGACGCCACCAATGTGGCCCCCGCCAAACCCACCGATGCGGCCGCCGCCGAAGCCACCGATATGGCCGCCCCCGAAGCCGCCCATGTGACCGCCGCCAAAGCCGCCGCCATGGCCGCCAAAGCCGCCGCGCGCGTCCACGGCGACCGTCATGAGCGGAAGCGCGAGCAGCACCACTCCGGCAATGCCGATGCCGGTCTTCAACCGCGACCGCGAAGTGACGATCGCCGCCGGCGGCCATCCCGCCAGCGAAGCACCTCCGCCCCGACTGATACGTTCCGCCGATGACATGGGCACTGTCCCTGGATGCTGTCCCTGTGCGCGACACCCGAGCTTTATCATATCAGCGAAGACCGCATGCGATAATTGCGGCGTCGGCGCACGATAACGGATGGCCAATTTCCGAGCGGCCCCCCGCGATCGCGCCGACGGCACCGTCAGTGCGTCACCCGCAGCCCGAGTCGCGCCAGCCGCGGCAGCACCTCGTCGCAGAAATAGGGCAGCTCGTCGAGATAATTGACGAAGGAGAGCGCGATACCACGCACCCCGGCCTGGCTGATGCTCGCGAGCTCCTCCGCTATCCGATCCGGGGTGCCCACGAAGGGATAGCCGCCGATGGCATTGGCCGCGAAATACTGGCGCTTCTTGGCGTATTCCTCGGCCGGAATGGTCTGCGGAGTGATGTTCCTGTTAGCGAGCATGCCATCGATGGCGCCCCAGTCGGCGTTCTCGATGATGGCATGGCGGTAGTAGTCCTCGGCCTCGCTCTGGCGCGGCCGGCAGATCACCTGACCGACGGTGTAGACTTCGATCTCGCGGCCGAACTCCCGTGCGGCGTGCTTGATCGCGGCGACCTTCTCGGCATTGCCCGCAAGCGAGGTGCGCGAGCCCGCCGTCGCGACGAAGAAAGCGTCGCAATTTCGCAGCGCGAACGCCTGCCCGATTGGCGAGGAGCCGGCGTTCATCAGGATGGGCCGCGTCGCGCCGAAAGGCTTGGGATGGGCGCGCACCCGCTTCAGCTCGAGAAAGCGTCCGACGAAATCGAATTCCCGTTCCTCCGACCACGCCAGCTTGACGACGTCGAGCCATTCCTGCGCGAAGTCGTAGCGCGCGTCGTGCTCGCGCTGGGTAACGCCAAACATTTCGAACTCACCCTCGTTCCAGCCCACGACGAGATTGAGGCCGAAACGCCCTTCCCCGACGTGGTCGGCGGTGACGAACTCCTTGGCGGCGATCAGCGGATGAAACAGCGGCGCGTGCACGGTGCCGAACACGGTCAGGCGCTGCGTCACCGAGAGCAGCCCCACCGCCCAGGTGACGGTCTCCAGCGTGCTGCCGTGAAAATCGGTGTCGCCGCCGTATCCCTTCCAGCGCCCGATCGGCAGCATGAAATCGATGCCGGCTGCATCCGCCATCCGCGCGAGGCGCGCGCAGTCCGGCCAGCTCGCCGACCAGCGTTCCGGCACCTTGGTGGCGGAGCGTCCCGACGAGCAGTTGGCGCCGAAGATGCCGATCTTCAACGCGTTGGCGTTGTACATGGCGATGCGCGCCTGCATCGACGCGGTGCGGGCCAGCAAAATCGTCTCCTCAGCCGCCGATGAGCTTGCAACCGGGCTGCATCATCCGGCGCGTGCGGCAATCCTCTATCTTTAAGTCAAAAGCGCTTCGACAAGAAGGCGGACGGCCCCGAAACCGGGGCTTGCCTGGGTTCCAGATGCGGGCGCCAAACGGCGGCGCGAGCTACTGCGGCGCCGCGCTTTCGCGCGCCGGATAGGCCCAGCACAGCGATGGCGGCAGCACGACGGCGATCTCGCTGCCGATGGCATGGCGAGCGCTGGTGCCGAGCTCGAGCGCCTCGAGCCGGCCGCCCAGCATCGCGAGCTCGTAGATCGTCTGCGAGCCCTGGTAGCGGCGACCGATGACGCGGGCGGTGAATCGGTTCCCCGGCTCGGCGCCATGCTCCCAGCCGCAGCGTACGTTCTCCGGGCGCACCGCGACCTTCACCATTTCGCCCGGACTGACGCCGGCCGGCATCAGTGTCGTGATTTGCTGGCCGCCCGCCTCGACCGTGGCAAACTCGCCGTTGCGCGCCACCAGGCATCCGGTGAGAAGGTTGGAAGCGCCGGTGAAGCTCGCCACGAACAGGTCGGCAGGGCGGTTGTAGACCTCGTCCGGCGACGCCATCTGCAGCAGCTTGCCATCGCGCATGACGCCGATGCGGTCGCCGAGCACCACCGCTTCCGCCTGGTCGTGCGTGACATAGACCGCGGTGACGCCAGCTTGCTTGATGATGCGGCGCAGGTCGTCCCGCAGCCGCAGCCGCAGCTGCGCGTCGAGATTGCTGAGCGGCTCGTCGAGTAGAAGCAGCTGCGGCTGGTAGACCAGGCTGCGCGCCAGCGCCACGCGCTGCATTTGCCCGCCCGACAGCGACACGACCGGCCGCTCCGCGAATTCCGAGAGCCCGACCAGATGAAGCATCTCGCCGGTCCTGCGCTCGGTCTCGGCGCGCGGCACGCGGCGATGGCGCAGCGGATAGGCGACGTTCTGCTTCACCGTCATGTGCGGCCACACGGCATAAGACTGGAACACCATGCCGACGTTACGCGCGCGCGCCGGCACGGCGACGCCGTCGGCGGGCGCCGAGACCACCCGTCCGCCGATGCTGATGCGGCCTGCTGTCGGCTGCTCGAGGCCGGCGACGCAGCGCAGCGTAGTGGTCTTGCCGCAGCCGGATGGGCCGAGCAGCGCCACGATCTCGCCGCTCGGCACCTGGAAGCTGATGCCGTCCACCGCCGGTCGGCCGACGGCGAATTCCTTGCGTAGATCGCGGACGTCGAGCGCAGCCGACATGCGCGCCCTCTCTTCGGCTATCGCCGTACCAACGACGACTGCGCTCGTTACTGTCGATAGCCGTAGGTCTTGTTCCATTCCTCGACCCAGGCGGCGTGCAGCTTCACGTACTGATCGAAGTTCGGAAGCCAGACCTTGACCACCTTGGGATCGAAGCCCGGGGGATAGACCGGGGCCTGCTTGAGCGAGGTGAGATTGCCAAGCTCCTTGATCATGAAGGTCTGCCCTTCCTTGGACAGGCACCAGTTGAGGAACAGCTTGGCGGCATTCGGATTCTTGGCGGTCGACGGCACCCCGCTGGCGTAAGGATTGACCGGCGCACCTTCGGGCGCGAAGAAAATTTCGAGCGGAGCGCCGTCGCGTTTCTTCGGATAGACGATATTGTAAAGCAGCGGGCCCATCACGATGTCGCCGCGCACGAGCGCATCAGACATCGGTGCCCCAGAGGGATAGAGCACCGGATTGGTCGCCGCCTGCTTCTTCCAGTAGTCCTCGCCGAGCACTTGGCGCTCGAACATCACGCGCGTCCAGGTGGTGCCGCCGGACGGAGCGATGACCTCGCCGATCTGCTTGTTGCCATATTCCGGCTTGGTCAGGTCCATCCAGCTCTTCGGCGGATTCTTCACAAGCGCGGAATTGTAGGCGATCGACCACACCAGCGTCGCGCGCGGCCACAGCTTGGGCGAGATCATCGCTTGCGGAAGGTAGTCGGCGGCGTTGGGCGGCGCGTAGTCCTGGAACAGGCCCACGAGGTCCTTCATCAGCGCGCGGTCGGAATGGTCGATCACGTCGGCGGCGAGCTTGCCGGCGGCGGCCTCGGTCTTGATGCGGGTTATGAGCTGCCCGCCCGGCGCGCGCACCATCTCCACCTTGATCTCGGGGAAACGCTTGTTGAACGCCTTGATCACCTCCTGCTCCACCTCGGCGAAATTCGCCGTGTAGTAGACGAGCCTGCCCTCCTTCTTGGCAGCGGCGATCAGCTCGGGCGGCCCGAAATCCTGCGCCAGTGCCGGCGTTGCAAGCGCGGCCACGAGGCCGAGCGTGGTCAGCGTCTTCTTCATGGCGATGGTCCTCCCTTGTTCCCGTGCATCCGTCATCCCGACCGTCCGACGTTGCCTTCGGTCGCCCCGCGGGACAGCCAGCGGGCCGCACCGATCACCAACGCGAGCAGCGCCGTCTGTACCAGGCTGAACGCGGCCGTCTTTCCGGTATTGCCGCCCTCGTAGTAGTCGAGCAGCAGTACGGCCATGACCATGGTGTCGCTGGTATAGAGGAACAGCGAGGAGCCGAGCTCGCGGATCGCCAGGATGAACAGCAGGGTCATGGCGGCGACGGTGCCGGGCCGTGCCAGCGGCAGCACGACGGTGCGGATGGTGCCGATGCGGCCCTTGCCGCAGATCCAGGCGGCCTCCTCGAGCTCACGGTGGATCTGAAGAAACGACGTCGACAGCGACTTCATGGTGTCAGGCATGAAGCGCGCGATGAAGGCGAGCGCCAGGATCCAGATTGTCCCGTAGAGCCCGCCGGGCAGCCCGATCCAGGCCCACAGATACGCCACGCCGATCACCAGTCCGGGGATTGCCACCGGCAAGGTGGCCACGAGGTCGATGCCGCGCCGTCCCGGCACGTCGCTGCGGTATACCGTGTAACCGATCGCAAACGCCAAGAGGCCGCCGAGCAGCGCGGTGATGAGGCCGACCTCCATGGTGTTCCAGATCGAACGCATGGTGAGCGGGTTATCGAACACGCTCTCGAAATGCGAAAGCGAATAGAGGCGCAGGTCGAACAGGCTGGCGGCGTTCGGGATGAACAGAAAGCGGCGGAACGCCGCGACGATCAGAGCGAGCGTGGGCAGGACGACCACGACGAAGAGATAGAGAAGGGCCAGAGCCAACGTGAGCCAACGCCACCCTCCAAGCGCCAGCGCGCGCGGCCGGAACGCCTTCCCGGCGACGGTAATGAAGCTCTTGCCCGCCAGCACGCGCTGCTGGACGAGCACCAGAGCGCCGGTCACCACCATCAGGATGATCGCGACCGCCGCCGCCGTGCTGTAGAGCGGCGGGCTCCAGTTGGTCAACTTGAAGATGTAGGTCGTCAGCACTGAGATATCGCCGGGCGCGCCGAGCACCGCCGGAATGCCGTAGATGCCGAGCATCACGATGAACGACAGCAACATCCCGGAGATGATGGCAGGGGCGATCAGTGGGAACGTGATCGTGAACAACGTCCGCACTGGGCCGATGCCGGCGACCTCCGCCGCCTCCTCGAGACTGGGATCCATGTTGCGCAGCGCGGAGGCCGTGAACATGTAGACGTAAGGCGCGTAATACATGCCGAACACCAGGATCAGTCCGGTCATGGAGTAGAGATCGATCCGCCAGTCGATGCCTGCCCATTTCAAAATGGTGTTGATGAGGCCCGACTTCGGCGAGCCCAGGATCGACCAGGCCACGCCCGCCACCAGCGGCGGCACGAAGAGCGGGATCAGGCTCGCGGCGGCGATGAAGCGCTTGCAAGGCGTGTCAGTGCGCACCACGATCCACGAGAACAGCAGGCCGATCGCCACCGCCAGCGCGGTGCCGCCGGTGCAGGCGATCAGCGAGTTCATCAGCGCTAGCAGAACATTGGGATTGCCGAGCACGCTGATGAAGTTGGCGAGCGAGAGGTCGAATACGCCGAAGCCGTCCACCACCGGATTGGTGTTGGTGAGCGCGCCCAGCAGCAGCATGGCAACCGGATAGAGAACGAGAAAGCCGAGGACGGAGATGAGCGCTGCCGACCACAGCCAGGCAGCGAGCGCGCGCGGTCCCGCCGACCGCTCGACCTTTGCAACCGGCGCGGCAAATGCAGCGGCCTCCGCCGTCACGCCCTTCCTCCCAGCACCACAGCGGCCGTGTTCGGCGGCTGTCGTTATTGAGCCATGGCTAGCACAAAAGCCGCAATACGGGGAGCCGCCCAGCGCCTGCCGACGTCTGCGCAGACAAGTTGCCGCAGCGAGCGCTGCGGCGGCGGCCTTGCAGCTGGGCTGCGCGGGTGCTTTCGCATTGCGCCTCGCTTGATAGCGGCTACCATGGCCGCAATGTCCACTCTTGCCGCTCGATCGCCGGTCAACAGGCCCGAGGCTGCCGATCTGCTGGCGCGGGCGCGCGCGCTCGCCGAGCTTGCGCGCGAGCGGGCACAGCAGACCGAGGCGGACCGACGGGTCAGCGACGAGATGATCGGGCGCATGCGACGCGCGGATCTGTTTCGGATCATGCAGCCACAGGCCTTCGGCGGGTTCGAGTACGGCTTCGACGTCCTTCTCGAACTGGTCGCCGCCATCGCTGCCGGCTGCGGCTCGACCGGTTGGGTCTACGGCCTGCTCGCTTCGCATCAGTGGCTTGTCGCCTGCTTTCCGCGCGAGGCGCAGGAGGAGGTTTGGCAGGACCCTAACGCGGTCGCCACCGGCAGCTATGCGCCGGTGGGACAGGCGGTCGCGGCGGACGGCGGTTACCGGCTTTCCGGCGTGGGAAGCTTCTGCAGCGGCTGCAACAATGCGCAGTGGCAATTTCTCGGAGGCATGATCCCGCAGCCGAACGGCGCGCCGAAGCCGGGATTCTTTCTCGTGCCCACGAGCGACTGCAGCATCGACGACAATTGGCACACGATGGGGCTCGCCGGTACCGGCAGCAAGAATATCGTTGCCCGCGACGTATTCGTGCCCCGGCATCGCACGCTCGCCTTCAGCGAGCTCCTCGACGCCACCGCCGCGGGCATGCGCGGCAATCCCAATCCGCTCTATCGGCAGTCCTTCCTCGCGGTGCTGCCGATCGCCATCGTGTCGCCGGTGCTCGGCATGGCGGAAGGCGCACTCGCCGATTTTCTCGCCGTGGCCGGCGGTCGCACCACGCGCGGCGCGGTGGCCGGCGGCAACCGACGCATGGCCGAACTCACCACGGTACAGATGCGCGTCGCCGAGGCGAGCGCCCTGATCGACGCGGCGCGGCTGCTGATGCGGCGCGACCTGGCGGAGGCGTTTGCGACCGCCGCGCGCGGCGAGCCCCTCGGGGTCGAGATGCGGCTGCGCAACCGTCGTGACCAGGCTTTTTGCGTGCGGCTGCTGGTGCAGGCGATCGACGCGCTGTTCCTTGCCACCGGCGGGCAGGGCCTGTTCCTGGACCAGCCGTTGCAGCGCAGCTGGCGCGATGCGCACGCCGCCGCCGCCCATATCAGCCTCAATTGGGACTCCACCGGCAGCATGTACGGACAGTACATGCTCGGCGTCGAGCCGCGCGGTCAGTACTGAAGCCGGGCCTGCTATCGGCGCTTGCCCGGCCGCCACGCCAGCATCCGCTCGAGCGTCCACTCCACGGCCGCATCGGTGGTCCGGGTGTGCCGCCAGCGATAGAGCAGCCCGTGCACGAACCAGATGACTAGAAAACTGAACACGCCTGCGAACACCACGTCGGTGAAGAAATGCGCGCCCGCCGCCATGCGCAGCACGCCGACCGCGGCGCCGAAGGCGAGCGCAGCGCCGTAGGCGAGTGCGCGCCATTGCGGCGGCACCACCGCGGCCGGGGCCAGGGTCCAGAATGCGCCGGAAGGCTCGCCGGCGACGAACGAGCAGTTCTTCGGGCAATCGCCGCGCGGATCCCACCATGGCCGAAAGTGCTCGGCGCCGCCGAATTGGGTGACGTCGATTGGACGCGGGCGGCCCCAGTGCTCCTTGAATACGAGGTTGGCGACCACGCCGGGCGCGAGCGCGAGCGTCACCAGCATCAGCAGGACGGCACGGCCGGGGACGAGCCCAGGGAGCTGCGGGCGGATGAACTTGAGCGCGAGCGCGACGAAGGCGGGCAGCGCCACCAGCGTGATCAGCCAGGTGGCGGCGTCGCGCAGGCGCAGGAACGGCGGATCGTAAGCGCGCCAGAATCCGCCGCGGCCGGGATCGAAGAACAGGCCGGCCAGCTTGAGATCGAGGTCGGGCCGCAAACCGAACACGAGTCCGACCACCACAGCAACGGCGAGCGCGATCACGAGGCCGGTTCGGTTCATGCGGTCGATCCCCGCGGGTGTCTAGCCGACGCACCGGCCGAGTTCAAATCGACGCAACGTCAGGAGATCGACGGCGACAGGCGCGGCGCGGGAGGCCCCCGGATATCGAGCACGGGGCGCCGGGCCTGATTGCTTTCAACCGTCCGGAGTTGGTTGTGCAGTTCGCGTGATTGTCGTCCCCGCGACGCGGGGACCCCTACTCCAGAAGCCGGAGCAGATGACGCGATGGGTCAGCGAGCAATCCGCGGCCGACTATTGCGGCGGGGGCGCCTGCTCCCGGCAGGCCTGGGTGTCCCCCGGCCCCTGCCCGCGCATCGGCGACCACCAATCGCCGCACTTGTCACAGCCGGCGAGGACGGCGCCGAGCACGATCATGGCGGCCATGCGGCCGATGGCCCAGGCGCGCTGCGATCCCGGACGCTCGGCGCCTTGCGCCATCAGAGCCGGTCGCTCACCCATGCCGAAGCTCCCATCCCCCGGAGATCCTCTGGCAGATTTCCTCACAAATTTCCGGCAGATGTGAGGCTGCAAGACCGATGCCCGCCGGGCGGCTCAATCCGTCATCGCCATAGCGCGCAGCGCCATCCGCTCGCGCGCGGTGAGCTTCTCGCTCGCGCTCTTGAGTTGCCCGCACGCGGCCAGGATGTCACGGCCACGCGGCGTGCGCACCGGCGAGGCATAGCCGGCGTTGAAGATGACCTCCGAGAACTGCTCGATTCTATCCCAGTCCGAGCATTCGTAGCGGGTGCCCGGCCACGGATTGAACGGGATGAGATTGATCTTCGCCGGAATGCCCTTGAGCAGCTGGACCAGCGCCTTGGCGTCGGCAAGCGAATCGTTGACACCCTTGAGCATCACGTACTCGAAGGTGATGCGCCGGGCATTCGAGAGCCCGGGATATTCACGACAGGCCGCGAGCAGCTCCGCGATCGGGTATTTGCGGTTGAGCGGGACGAGCTCGTTGCGCAGATCATCACGCACCGCGTGCAAGGACACAGCGAGCATGCAGCCGATCTCGCTGCCCACGCGTGCGATATTCGGCACCACGCCGGAGGTCGAGAGAGTGATCCGGCGCTTCGAGATGGCGATGCCGTCACCATCGGCCACGACCAGAAGCGCGTCGCGCACCGCCTCGAAATTGTAGAGCGGCTCGCCCATGCCCATCATCACCACGTTGGAGACCAGACGCTCGCCTGCGGCCGGGAGCCCCGCGCCGACCGCACGTTGCGCGCCCAGCCAGTCTCCCAGGCGGTCGCGTGCCACCATGATCTGGCCCACGATCTCGCCTGCCGTGAGATTGCGCACCAGGCGTTGCGTGCCGGTATGGCAGAACGAGCAATTGAGCGTGCAGCCGACCTGGCTGGAGACGCAGAGCGTGCCGCGGTCGGCCTCGGGGATGTAGACACATTCGACCTCGGGCGGGCGCCCGCTGGCGTGCTCGCCGGGAAGACGAATGAGCCACTTGCGCGTGCCGTCGATCGAGACCTGCTCGGCCACCACCTCGGGCCGCGCCAGTGTGAAATGGGCATCGAGCGCAGCGCGCAGCTCCTTCGATACGCTGGTCATCTCGGCGAAGCGCGGCGCGCCGCGCACGTACACCCAATGCCAGATCTGCTGCACGCGCATCTTGCGCTGCGCCGCCGGCACGCCGATGCCGGCAAGCGCCTCGGCAAGCTCGGCGCGCGAAAGCCCGACGAGCGACGGCTTGGCCGGCGGGACGTAACGCTCGAGCGGGGCCTTCTCGACCAGGCCGGCCGCGGAGGCAGCCGCAGCTGCGGGGGTGGCGAGCGGAACAGACATGGGCTCGTGGGCTCTCGGGTCGCGCGGTGTGATAGCACAGATGGGGTGCCATCACCGATGCCGGTAGGCGCGGCAGCGCCAGGCCGCAGCCGATGTTCCCCCGCTCGGCTGGGGTGCAGGCTTCTTCCTCGGGCCATGATTCGGTAGTTACTGGCCGCCCAGGGAGAGGCTCATGACTAGCACGCATGCTTCGATCCGGCGGCTTGCCGCGTGGAGTCTGGCGCTGGCGCTGCTCGGGGCCGGCGTGCTGGTCGCGGCGGCCGCACCGGCGGAGCCCGCCGCCGGCCCCTCGCTCGAACAGATCAAGACCTCGCTCGACCAGATCGAGCAGGCCGCCGGCCGCGACGACGTCACGCAAGAGGCGCTCGTCGAGCTGCGCCAGAAGCTCAACACCGCGGCCGACGCCCTGCGCGACAAGATCGACGACCTCGACCCGCGCGTAGGCGAGGCCCAGGAGCGTCTGAAACAACTCGGCCCTGCGCCGGCCAAGGACGCCCCGCCGGAATCCAAGGAGATCGCCGACCAGCGCGAGGAGCTCAACAAGAGCTTCAGCGAGCTCGACGGCGAGCTGAAGCAGGCGCGCGTGCTCTCGGTCCGGGTCGATCAGCTCAGCGAGCGCATCTCGCAGAAACGCCATGCCCTCTATGCCAGCGAGCTGTTCGCTCGCACCTCGAGCGCGCTCGACCCGTTGTTCTGGTCGGACGTGATCGCCGCCGTGCCGATCGAGCTCAAGAGTGCGCGGGCGCTCATGGAGGCGTGGTGGAACGAGCGCGGCGACAGCCCGCGCACGGCGATCGGCGCGGCCATCGCGTTCTGTATCATCGCCATCACCGTCGTGCTCGATCGATGGTGGTTCCCCCGCCTGCATCCCGGCAGCTACGGCACCCGTTCGGCCAAGGCTTGGATGGCGCTCTGGGTGTTTCTCTGGCTGGCCGTGCGCACGCCGGCGACCGGCCTTGCGATCCTACTGGTGTGGAACGTATTCGGGCTGCTCACCTTTCGGGTCGAGCAGATCGCCTGGGGCCTGGTCGCCGGCATTGCTGCCGCCGCGTTCGGGCGGGGCGTCGCGCGCGGAATGTTCGCGCCGGAGCGGCCCGAGCGCCGCCTGGTGCGGGAAGACGACACCACGGCGCAGTGCTTTCACGATCACCTGGTCTGGGCCTCACGCCTGCTCGGAGTTCTGATCCTCTTCCAGGTCATCAACAAGACCCTGTTCTCCCCGCTGGTCACCACGATCGCCACCAACGTGCTGTTCGGGGCGTTGACCGCGGCCATTCTCCTTCATCTCGTCGTCCGGCTGCGGCGCATCAGGCGCGACCGCGGCGAGGTTCTCATTGCCGCGGCGTGGGCGCATCCGCTCGGCCTCTTGATGGCGGCGCTGATCGTGCTGGCGCTCGTGGCGGGCTATGCCGGCGTCGCCGCGTTCATCGCGCTGCGCGTCATCGTCGCCGCAGCGGTGTTCGGCGCGCTCTACCTCATGCTCGCGATCACGCAGACGCTGTTCGCGACCATCGGCGAGGGGACTCCCACAGGGCAGCGCCTCGCCGCCAGCCTCGGCGTCAGCCCGCGCACCCTGGGACTGAGCGCGGCGCTGCTGTCGGCGTTCGTGCGGGTGATGCTCATCCTCGCTTCGTTCCTGTTGATCATCGGCCCCTGGGAAGTCTCCACCGCCGATCTGTTCGACACCATCCGTAACATTCCTTTCGGCTTCAAGATCGGCGAGATCCACGTCTCGTTCGAGGCCGTGCTGACCGCGATCATCGTGCTGGTGCTGGTACTGATCATCACGCGCCTCGTGCAGCGCTGGCTGGAGACCGAGTTGCTGCCGCGCACGACGATCGAGCCGAGCCTACGGCTCTCGATCGTCACGATCTTCGGCTATCTCGGCGCGATCACGGCGATCACGCTGGCGCTGGCCGGGCTCGGCTTCGACCTGCAGAAGATCGCGCTGATCGCCGGCGCGCTGTCGGTCGGCATCGGGTTCGGGCTGCAGTCGATTGTCTCCAACTTCGTGTCCGGTCTCATCCTGCTCACCGAGCGCCCGATCCGGGTCGGCGATTCAATCGTGGTCAAGGGCGAGGAGGGTTGGGTGCGCCGCGTGCGTGTGCGCGCGACCGAGATCGAGACCTTCGACCGCGCCAGCGTGATCATCCCGAACTCCGAGTTCATCACGGGCGTGGTCAAGAACTGGACGCGCGCCAATACCTTGGGCCGGATCGTGATCAAGATCGCCGTCGCCTACGAAAGCGATCCGTCGCTGGTGCGCGACATCCTGACCGGGATCGCATGCACGCATCCTCAGATGGTTCAAAGTCCCCCTCCCGCGGCCTTTCTCGTCGGCTTCGGGGAAAGAGGACTGGAATTCGAGTTGCGCGGGGTCGTGCTCGACATCGAAAACGGACTGTCGGTCAGAAGCGAGCTCAACTACGCCATCGTCCAGAAATTTCGCGAAATCGGGATCAGCTTCGCCCACGTGTGACGGCGCAGGCGCCAGTGCCGCGCTAGATTTTTGATCTTGCGCACACTTTTCGGGATCACGCGCTAGAGCCGCTCGATCAATGCCCTCGCCGCCGCCGGCGCGCGCACCTTGGCGCCGGAGATCATGTAGATGAAGACGTCGCGCTCGCTCGCTGCTGCCGGCGGTCCGGCAATGGTCGCGAGATCGTCGGGCGCGCCGCCGGCGGCCCAGGTCCGCGCCCGCCTCGCCCACAGGTCGAGGGCAGGAGCCGGATAGCCGGCCTTTTCCTTTTCCGCCGTGCGCTCGAGCCTCGCATAGACGAAATCGCCAGCGACGTCCGCGATCAGCGGGTGCTTGGGGGAGTCGGCGAGCACGGGGACGACCGAAAACTTGCGCAGCAGCGCGATGAACTCAGGCACCGGAAAACTCGCGTGCCGGACCTCGACGGCGTGCCGGATTCGCCGCCCGGCGAGCCGCTGCGGCAACAGCCCCAAAAAGCCGGCGAAATCGTCGGGGTCGAACGCCTTGCGCGCATCGAACTGCCAGAGGATCGGACCGAGCTTGTCCTGCAACTCCAGCACGCCGCTCGCGAAGAACCGTTCGATCGATTGGCCGGCCTCCGCCAGCACGCGGCGATGGGTAGCGTAGCGCGGCCCCTTGACCGAGAACACGAAATTGTCCGGCGTCTCAGCCGCCCATTTGCGAAAGCTTTCCGGCTTCTGCGTGCCGTAGAAGGTGCCGTTGATCTCGATCGAGGTCAGCTTGCGACTGGCATATTCGAGCTCGCGCGTCTGCGGCAGCCCCGGCGGATAGAACTCCCCGCGCCAGGGCGGGAACACCCAACCGCCGATGCCGACACGGATCATGGCTGCGGTCCTCCCTCAGCCTCGCGCGCGCCCACAAGCCGATATCATCGCCGGACCCGCCGCAGGATTGATCGCTCAGCGTCAAACCTTGGGTTCACCGCACATAGTCGGGACATTGCTAGCGGGCAAACGCCGCTGCCAGGTCCCTGGCGCCCTGCAGCCTCACCTCTTGGTCCATCTTGGCGTCGGTCGCGGCAATGAGCTTGGCGACGACATTGTTTCGAATGGCGACTGGATTGCGCGCATAGCCTCCGGGCTGGAAGAAATTCGCGGTGGGGACTCGCTCCCGCCATGCCGGCGGCATTGCGATCATGTCGAAGCCGTTACCGTCGCCGGTAAGGTTCATCATCTCCAGCTCGGCCGCGGTCAAGACGCGGTCGTAGCCGCGCCGGCGCGCGAACACGACGGAGTCGAGAAGCTTCTGCGTCTGCAGCAGCGGGCCCACGTCAAGATCGAGGTTCAAGGCGTGGACGCCGAGGCCCTTGTAGGTGTTGGCCAGCCGGTCGTGCGCGCTCCAGCTGTCGGGCACGCTGCGGCTGAAGGCGACCATCGTCTTGAGCACCGCGACCTTGTGCTCGAGCGCAGTCCGCGCGTCCGCCGGCGATCCCGCAGCCTTCGCCTGCAAGCTGTTGACGAACTGATGTCCCTTCTCCGCCAGCAGTTCCACGCTGTTGGTCGAGAGCAACTGGTTATAGCCGAGCGCAGTGGAGACCGCCCGCGCACCCGGCGTCGGATATTCGAGGCCCGCCTGCACGTCGTACTTGCCATTGCCGCTGGACTCGAAGGCATAGATGCGTACGGCCTGCTCCCGGGTCAGTCCGGCTGCGGCCGCGGCCAGGGCATAGGCGTGCTTGTACTCGATTTCGCTCTGTGGCCGGCGCGGAACGAAGCGGAACTCGCGCACCGCTGCCTGGAGGAAGTCGGCGACCACCGGCATATGTCTTCTGGGCGGCGGCTCCTCCGCGGGCAACGAAGGGTCGATCGGCCGCGGCGGCCCCGAATAGACCGGCGGCTGGACCAGCACGTAATCCTGAATGAGGATGTCATGGCCGTTGCGGCGCTTGGCCGCACGCAGCCGCCGCTTCTCGGCGATGGCGTTCCAATAGGCGGCCGCTTCGGCTTCGTATCGCTCGCGCGCGGCGAGGTACTGCGCCAGCAGGCGATGATATTCCGCCATCGAGGCAGGGATTGCTTGTGCGACGACAAGCCGTTCGCCCGTGCCCGTGTCGGCGGCGGCGGCAATTCCCCCGCTCGGCAATATCAGCAGCGCCGCGAGCAGGAATTGCCTGCCCCTGCAAATTGAGCGCAGCCCCATCTCCCCTCCTGGCCCCGTCCACTATGCGGATCCGCCGCCGTCACCGTTCGCGGAAGCAAACGAGCCCATTGTGAGCGCACATCGCTTGCCGAAATCTCCGCCTCATTGGGCATTGCGCGTATATTTCGGCGCTTCCGGTATGTCAGCAAAAGCTCTCGCAGTTAAAAAAGAGCTACTTGCACTCCTGGGCGATCCTGTCGAGCGCCTGGCCAAGGCCCTTGAGCGAATACTGGTCGATCGATTGGGTGCCGCGGCCCGAGGTGCCCTTCACCGTCAACTCGGCGCCCTTGCGCATGGCTTCGATCATGCGTGCTTCCTCGGCCACGTTCTTGATCCAAGCGCCGTCGTTCTGCGTGTACATCGCGAACTTGGTGCTGCCGATTTCAGCGGTGGCATCCGAGCTGGCCTTGAACGGATAGCCGATGACGATCGAGACCTCGTTCTTCACGTTCTCGGACGGACGGGTTGAGACGAACAGGTAAGCCTGATCGCGCTTGCGTCCCGGCGGCTCGGTCTGGGCGGCCCTCGGCTTGCCGAGCGCGAAGCAGACCTTCTTGCCGCCGGGCGAGGCGGTGTAGGCGCCCCAATCAGCGTATTGGCCCAGGAGCGTAGGCTGGGCACCCGCCGGCGCGGCGGCGGTCGCGGCTTTCGGCGGCTGCGGCGCGGGTGGCTTCGCGGATTCGTGAGCAGGCGCGGGTTTGGGCGCCTGCGCGAAGCTCGCCGGCGTCAGCGCTGCGAGCAGCAATGCGGTCGCGGCCAATCGCATCCCGGTCATGAGTCCACCTCCGTGACGCCGCTGGGAAGAATGAAGCCCCCGATCAAGATGGACTGCGAGCGGAATTCGGCAATGTGAAGGCGAATACGGCGCCGGCAGGGCTACGGCATCGGTCTGCAACTTCAAGCTGTAGGGTTCGCAAGGCGCGGGCGGGCGGATGCGCGTGTTATAGCAGCGGCCGCAACCGCGCGAGGACCTCCGCCTGTGAAAGCCGTTCTCTGCCATCGCTTCGGCCGCCCGGACGAGCTCGTGCTCGCCGACATTCCTGATCCGGTCGCCGGCCCCGGCGAGGTCGTCGCCAAGGTTGCCGCCGTCGGATTGAATTTCTTCGACACGTTGATCGTGGCCGGCAAGTACCAAGTGAAGCCGGCGTTTCCGTTCTCGCCGGGCGGCGAGTTCGCGGGCGTGGTCGAAAGCATCGGCCCGGGCGTCAGTGAATTTGTTCCCGGCGACCGGATCATGGGCTACACCAATTTCAATGCCGCACGCGAGCGCACCGCGGTCGCGGCGGACCAGCTCGTAAAGCTCCCGGACGGCCTCGACTTCGAGCGCGCCGCGGCGCTGACGGTTACCTACGGTACCGCCTATCACGCACTCGAACACCGCGCCTGCTTGCGCCCGCAGCAGACTCTTGCCGTGCTCGGCGCCTCAGGCGGGGTCGGCCTGGCGGCGGTGGAGATAGGCCGGCTCATGGGCGCGCGCGTCATCGCCTGCGCCTCCACCGACGACAAGCTCGCCTTCGCCCGCGCCCACGGCGCGCACGACCTCGTCAATTACGACCAGGAAGATTTGCGCACGGCGCTCAAGCGGGTCGGCGGCGAGCACGGCATCGACGTCGTCTTCGATCCAGTGGGGGGCCGCTACAGCGAGCCGGCGCTGCGCTCGCTCGCCTGGGAAGGCCGGCATCTCGTCGTCGGCTTTGCCGCCGGGGAGATCCCGAAACTGCCGCTCAACCTCGTCCTGCTCAAGGGCTGCGCGGTGCTGGGCGTGTTCTGGGGGCAGTGGGTCCGGCAGGACACGGGTGCATACCGCGCCGCCATCGAACGGCTGGCCCGTTGGTGCGCCGAAGGCAAGCTGTCGTGCCACATCCAGCACGTCTATCCGCTGGCCGAGGCCCCCGAAGCGCTCGCGGCGATCGCCGATCGCAAGGTGATGGGCAAGCTCCTGCTGCGGCCGTAACCCGCAGCGGGTTGGGCTGCCGCTCTATGACTCCTGCGCCTTGATCCGCGCGAGCGCGGCGCGGGCGGCGTCGCGGTGCTCCGGACGCATATGCCCCGCCACCATGCGCACGGCGGTCAACAACACGGCGGCGTCATCGGTGAAGCCCAGGAACGGCATGACATCGGGCACGGCGTCGAACGGCAGCACGAAATAGGCAAGCGCGCCGACCAGCGCCGCCTTCACGTGGGCCGGGGTCGCCTGGTCGAAGGCGCAGTAATAGGCGGCGAGCAGATCTTCGGCGAACGGAAGCCTCGCCGCCACCCGCGCGGCCTTGCGCCAGAAGTCGCGTTGCACGCGCTCCTCCGGCTGGTCGGACTGCGTCCAGAATGCGGCGCGCTCGAACATCTACTGCTCCAACCGAAAGCACGACCCGGCGCAGGCCGGGGACGCAATCATAGATGGTTTCGGCAATGGGAGGCCGCAAGGCGCTTGCATCCGGAGCGCCCCACTCGTAAAGCCCCGGCGAGCGCTTACCTAGTGCGTGCGGGCGCATTGATGCGGTTTGCCGCAACCGCGAGCGACGGGATCCAATTGCCGGCAGCAAGCCGCGTCGATCCCGAGCTTTCGTCCGGAGAGCCCTGATGTCCTGGTCGTTCAAGATCGGCAAGATCGCCGGCACGGCGATTCTCCTTCACGTCACCTTCGTTCTGTTCCTCGGCTGGATCTTCGTCGCGAGCTGGGTCGTGGGCGGGCCGGAATCGGCCTGGCAGGCGCTCCTCTTTCTCGTGCTGCTGTTCGCCTGCGTGGTTGCGCACGAGTTCGGGCACATCTTCACCGCGCGCGCCTTCGGCGTGACCACGCCGGATGTGGTGCTGCTTCCGATCGGCGGCGTGGCGAGGCTCGAGCGCATACCGGAAGAGCCCTGGGAGGAATTCCTAGTCGCCATTGCCGGTCCGCTGGTGAACGTCGCGATCGCGCTGGTGCTGGTGTTCGTCGCGGGCGCCCATCCCAATGTCGCCAACCTCTACGCGGTCGAAAGTCCGGCCAGCTCCATGGTCGACCGACTCGCGGCGGTGAACGTGTTCCTTGCCCTGTTCAACATGATCCCCGCCTTCCCGATGGACGGGGGACGCGTGCTGCGCGCCCTGCTAGCTACGCGCATGGGCTACGTGCGCGCGACCGAAATCGCCGCCTTCATCGGCCAAGGCGTCGCCTTCGCGCTCGGCTTCATCGGGCTGTTCCATAATCCGCTGTTGATCTTCATCGCGATCTTCGTGTACCTCGCCGCTTCCTCCGAGGCGCATCTGGTCGCCATCCGCGCGATGTCGCGTGGCGTGCCGGTCAGCGCGGCGATGATGACCCAATTCGCCACGCTCACACCGGATGCGCACGTGGATGAGGCGGTGCAGACCCTGTTGCGCACCAGCCAAGCCGAGTTTCCCGTGATCGACGCGGCGAGCAAGCCGATCGGACTGCTCGGCCGCGGCAACCTCATTCGCGCGCTCAAGGAGCTGGGGCCGCAGGCCCGGGTCGCGGACGCGATGGTGACCCCGGTGCCGACCATCGCGCAACGGCGCTGCCTCGACGAGGCATTCCGCATGTTGCAGGAGAAATCAGGCCCCGCGGTTGCCGTAATCGACGCCAGCGGCCGGCTCGTGGGCCTCGTCACCTCGGAGACGGTGGGCGAAATGCTGATGCTGCACGAGGCCTTGCCTGCCGGCGCGCGGCTCGGACCCTGGAGCCGCCCAACCCGGGCTTGAGATAATATCCACTGTCACGACGCTGTCACACAGCCGTCCGCCGGTTGTGAGAATCCGTCGCCATCTTCCGCTCTTCCGCTCTTCCGCGAAGCTGGGAGCTGCTTATGATCATACGGATCCCGATGTCGCGCCGACGCTTTATCGCAAAAGCGGCGGCGGCGACCGCGCTCTCCGCCATCGGTGGGATCGCCAAACCTTATCTGAGCCGCGCCGCCGACCGGCCGCGCATCACCCACGGCGTGCAATCGGGCGATGTGTCTGCGGACTCCGCCGTGATCTGGGCGCGCGCCGACCGCCCCGCCCGCATGCTGGCCGAGGTCGCGACCACCGACAGCTTCAACGTTATCCACCGCGCTGTCTTTGTCGACGCGCTGCCGGAAACCGATTTCACGGCCAACGCCCTGATCGAAGGCCTGCCGGCGGGGCAGGACATCTTTTATCGCATTCGGTTCGAAGATCTCGCGTCACCGACGATTGTGGGTGAAACGGCGACCGGCCGCTTTCGCACCGCGCCGGGCGACCGGCGTTCGGTCTCGTTCGTGTGGTCCGGCGACACCGCCGGCCAGGGCTGGGGCATCGACGAATCGCGCGGCGGCATGCGCACCTATGCCACGATGCTGCGCAACCGCCCGGACTTCTTCATCCACAACGGCGACACCATCTACGCCGACGGGCCGATTCTGGCCGAGCAGAAGATGCCGGACGGACAAATCTGGAACAACCTGGTGAGCGAGGACAAGGCCAAGCCGGCGGAGACGCTCGCCGAATTCCGCGGCAACTACAAATACAACCTCAGCGACCGCAACGTGCTGGCCTTCAACGCCGAGGTTCCGATCTTCGCGCAATGGGACGATCACGAGGTCACCAACAACTGGTGGCCGGGCGAGCCGCTCACCCGCGCAGAGCATAAACGCAAGAACTACCGCGAGAGCAATGCGCTCTTGCTGGCGGCGCGAGCGAGCCGCGCGTTCCACGAATACATGCCGTTGCGCTCCACCCAGAGCGAACCCGGACGCGTCTACCGGAAGATTTCATACGGGCCGCTGCTCGATGTGTTCATGCTCGACATGCGCAGCTATCGCGGGCCCAACGGCGAAGGCTTGCAGACCAGCTACGGACCCGAGGCCTATTTCCTCGGTCCCGCCCAAGTCGCCTGGCTCAAGCGCGAGCTGATGAACTCGCGGGCGACCTGGAAGGTGATCGCCGCCGACATGCCGATCAGCCTCGTCGTCGTCTACGACACCGATCGCAAATGGGGCGTCGAAGCAGTCGCACAGGGAGATGGGCCGCCGCGCGGCCGCGAGCTCGAGATTGCGGATCTGCTCTCCTTCATCAAGCATGCCGACATCCGCAACACGCTCTGGCTCACCGCCGACGTGCACTACACGGCGGCGCATTATTACGATCCGAACAAGGCGGTGTTCCAGGACTTCGAGCCGTTCTGGGAGTTCGTTTCGGGTCCGCTGCACGCCGGCAGCTTTCCGCAGAACGCGCTCGACAACACGTTCGGCCCGCAACTCGTCTACGTGAAGGCGCCGGACAGCGCGAACCGGCCGCCGAGCGAGGGTCTGCAGTTCTTCGGTCACGTCGCAATCGACGGGGCGACCCAGGTCATGACCGTGACGCTCAAGGATGTCGACGACCGCGCGTTATGGTCGACGAACCTCGAGCCGAAGCTGGGGTAAGCCGCGCTCCGATGCGACACTCGGTGGACCGGCATACGCAAGTGCGCGGCTGCCGATTCCCCCGCCCTCGTATGAACCTTCTTGCTGTTCCATTGATCGCGTGGACGCGCAATGCCCGCCGCAGCGCGCAAACGCGATCACACGATCCACCACGTCAGCACTGCGATCACAACGAGAATGACGACGCACAGGACGACGATCAAGAGCAGCCATTCCCGTGCCCTGCCGATGGTCAGTCTGCGTCGCATCCGGGGTCTTTCGTCGTCAGCGGGCATGGCTCGGGCGGAAGGCATGATGGCGTTCAGCGGCTAGAGCAGGACGAGTTTTCTTCGAAGCGCCATCCTGCTCCAGCTTAGTGCTTCAGCATGATCTTTTCCGAAAACCGGTACCCACTTTTCGGGATCACGCGCTAGGCCGGCTCACGCAGCGTCGCCAATTCCGGGGCGGGTCCGGCTTCGCGCGATCTGGTGGAATAGTACGACGCATTCTGCTCGCCGCGCAGCGCTTCGCGCGTGAACTGGATCAGGTGATGGGCGATGAAGCCCATGCCCAGAACCGCGTCGACCTGTCCGCGGCGCAGCGCGTACCGTGCCGCCCGCCAGAACGGCCTGCGATAGTCCGAGAGGATGCCGATGTGCAGCACGAGTCGGAACGCGAGCACCAGCGCGCTCGACAGGTTTGCGAACGTGAGTCGGCCGCGCGCGGGCACGACGAGCCGATTCACATAGGTGGAATCGACCTGGTGCCGGAAGCGTGCGAACAGCCGTTCCGGGTCGTTGGCATAAGCAATGCAGCGCCGCCACATCGACACGACTTCGTCGTACGGACGCAGGAACCGCACGTTGCTTTCGAGTCCCGGATCATTCGCGAGCCGTTCGGCCCGCGCGAGACGGTCCCACAGCGGCGTCTTCGGCAGCGCCTGCAGGAGATTGATGGTCAGCATCGGGATCTGCGAGACCTCGATGAAATCCTTGAGCCGCGCCTCGGTGTCGTCGGAATCGGTGTCGAGCCCGAGGATGATGCCCGAGGTCACCTCCAGGCCGTAGCGGTTCAGCGTCCTGATCGACTCCATCATCGGCACCGAGACGTTCTGGTTCTTGCGCATGGCCTTGAGCGCATCAGCCTCGGGCGTCTCGATGCCGACGAAAATGCCGAGGAACGACGCTTCCCGCATCAGCGCGAGGATTTCCGGCTGCTTGGCGATGTTGAGCGTCGCCTCGCAGGCGAAATTCAGGGGATAGCCGCGCTGCTTCTGCCACGCCAGCAGGTGGACCAGCATCTCCTTGGCGGCCTTGCGGTTGCCGATGAAATTGTCGTCGACGAAGTAGACGACCGGCGGATGCCCCTTCTGGCTGCGCATGGCATCGAGCTCGGCGGTGACCTGCGCCGGCGTTTTGAGCCGCGGCTGCCGGCCATAGAGGTTGGGAATGTCGCAGAATTCGCAGAGATAGGGACAGCCGCTGGAGAACTGCAGCGTCAGCATCAGGTAGTGCTTGAGCGGAACGAGTTGGTAAGCAGGAATTGGAAAGTCCTGCAGCGGCAGTCGATCCTTGGTTTCGCAACGGATCTGCGCGGGCGGCCGCGCGATGCTCTGATCGATCAGCGCAATGAGCCGGTCGGTGGCGTCTCCCAGCTCGCCGATGTGGATGTAGTCGATCTCGGGATAGATCTCGGGGGAGGCCGACGCCGACGGCCCGCCCAGGATGACGACCTTGCCGGCAGCATGCGCGCGCGCAGCGATGTCCTTGATCTGCATCGCCTGCACGTGCATGCCGCTGACCAGCACGATATCGGCCCACGCGATTTCGGCGGCGGTAGCCGGGCGGATGTTCTCGTCGATGAAGCGGACCGGCCAGGCGTGCGGCATGTAGGCCGCGATCAGCAGCAGGCCCTGCGGGGGCATGAATGCGCGCACGCCCTTCATCAAGCGGTAGGCGTGGTTGAAGGTGCCGAACGCCGGCGTGTAGCGCGGAAACACGCACAGCACCCGGCGCTCATTCTTAACCGCGGTCGAGTAGCGCACGCGACCTCCGATGCCCCCGGCATGGTCGCCTCCCACGCGGAACGATGCAAGAGGCTGGCGGCTTGGCCGCCCAGGCGTAGCGGCCGCGGCGCATTGCGTCCGCCGGCTCGCTGACTATATTCCCGGCGACAGCGGGCCCCTGGGGGCCCGCGCTTGGTTTCAATCAGCCGACGAACCCGTGCAGCTGCGCAACATCGCCATCATCGCCCATGTCGACCATGGCAAGACCACCTTGGTTGACCGGCTGCTGCAACAGTCCGGCGCCTTCCGCGAGAACCAGCGGGTGGCGGAGCGGGCGCTCGATTCCAACGACCTCGAGCGTGAGCGCGGCATCACCATTCTCGCCAAGGTGACCTCCATCCTCTGGCACGGCACCCGCATCAACATCGTCGATACTCCCGGCCATGCCGATTTCGGGGGCGAGGTCGAGCGCATCCTCAACATGGTGGACGGTGCGCTGGTGCTGGTGGACGCCGCCGAAGGACCATTGCCGCAGACCAAGTTCGTGGTTTCGAAAGCGCTCAAAGTAGGGCTCAAGCCGATCGTCGTCATCAACAAGGTCGATCGGGCAGACGCGCGACCGGCGGCTGTCGTGAACGAGGTCTTCGACCTGTTCGCCGCGCTGGAGGCCAGCGACGAGCAGCTCGATTTCCCGATCCTCTACGGTTCGGCCAAGGAAGGCTGGATGGCGGCCTCGCCCGAGGGTCCCAAGACGGCAGGTATGGCGCCGCTGTTCGATCTCGTGATCCGCCACGTGGCCCCGCCGGTCGTGGAGGATGGTCCGTTCCGGATGCTCGGCACCATCCTCGAGGCCAACCCCTATCTCGGCCGCGTGGTCACGGGACGCATCAGCTCCGGCACAGCCAAGCCGAACCAGAGCGTCAAGGTGCTCGACCGCAACGGTCGGCTGGTGGAGGAGGGCCGGCTCACCAAGGTGCTGGCGTTTCGCGGGCTCGAGCGCACCGGGGTCGAGGAAGCGTCTGCCGGAGACATCGTCGCGATCGCAGGCCTGCCGCAGGCCACAGTGTCGCACACGATCTGCGCGCCCGAAGTCACGTTCCCGCTGCCGGCGCAACCAATCGATCCGCCGACCCTGGCGATGACCTTCCGCATCAACGATTCGCCCCTCGCCGGCACCGAAGGCGACAAGGTGCAAAGCCGGGTCATTCGCGAGCGGCTACTGCGCGAAGCCGAGGGCAATGTCGCGCTCAGAGTGAGCGAATCCACTGAGAAGGATTCCATGGAAGTTGCCGGGCGCGGCGAGCTGCAGCTCGGCATCCTGATCGAGACCATGCGGCGGGAGGGGTTCGAGCTCTCGGTGTCGCGCCCGAAGGTGCTGCTCGAGCGGGCCGCCGACGGCGGCCTCATGGAGCCGATCGAGGAGCTCGTCATCGATGTCGATGCCGAGCATACCGGGGTGGTGGTGCAGAAGCTCGCTGAGCGCAAAGCCGAGATGATCGAAATGCGCCCCTCCGGCGGCGGCCGCGTGCGGCTCTCCTTCCGCGCGCCGACGCGCGGTCTCATCGGCTACCAGGGGGAGCTGCTCACCGACACTCGCGGTACCGCGGTCATGAACCGTCTGTTCCACGGCTACGAATCCTATCGCGGCGAAATCGCGGGCCGGCGCAACGGCGTGCTGATCTCCAACGATCAGGGCGAGGCGGTGGCTTACGCGCTGTGGAATCTGGAAGACCGCGGACCGATGATGATCGAGCCGGGCTGTCGGGTCTATCGCGGCATGATCGTCGGCGAGCACACCCGCGGCAACGACCTCGAGGTCAACGTGCTCAAGGGCAAGAAGCTCACCAATATCCGCACCCACGCCAAGGATGAGGCCGTTCGCCTGATTCCGCCGATCCAGATGACGCTGGAGAAGGCGCTCGCCTATATCGCCGACGACGAGCTGGTCGAGGTGACTCCGAAGGCGGTCCGCTTGCGCAAGAAGCTGCTTGACCCGAACGAGCGCCGCAAGGACGAGCGACGCCGGGAGGCGGAGGGGGTGGCATAGCGGGTGCGCCGCGGTGATTCGCTACGTCGAACACCGGCGATCGGTGGCATGAGCCCCGCGCCACCTCCCGCGCGGATCAAATTTTTTGGTGGCACGTGTCGCGGCTGCAACATTTCGTTACTCCCGGCCGGTCCCGGACCGTCGCAGTGTGGCAAATCCACATCAATCGCCGACATCATTAACCCACCATTAAACATAGCTCTTGAAGCGCGACGAACTGCTTGCTTGTATTCCGCCATGAGCACGATCCTGATCGAAGTCCGTCGCGCCAAATCGTCCGATGCGTCGGCGATCGCGGCGACTCACGACGAGGCCTGGAGGACTGCCTATCAAGGCATCATCCCCGGGCCGGAGCTGGACAAGCTCATCAACCGGCGCGGCCCGCAGTGGTGGGACAGCGCCATTCGCAAGGGCAGCAGGATCGCGGTGCTCGCCTTCGGCGACTGCATCGCCGGTTACGCCAACTACGGGCGTAACCGCGCGCGCAGCCTCTACTACGACGGCGAGATCTACGAGCTCTACTTGCGACCGGAATTCCAGGGGCTCGGCTTCGGCCGCAAGCTGTTCTCGGCGGTGCGGCGCGACCTGGTGCAGAGCGGGCTCAACAGCCTCGTGGTTTGGGCATTGTCGGACAACGAGCCGGCGGTCGGCTTCTACCGCACGCTCGGCGGCAAGGCGGTGGCCCGCTCCTCAGAACGGTTCGGCACGCGGACCCTCGACAAGGTCGCGTTCGCCTGGAACGGCTGAACTTCCGGACGTCGGCGGGCGCCTATTCGCGGTCCTCGGTCGGCCTTTGGCCGAGCGGCGGCTCCGAGATTCCCGCCTGCGTACACGCCGCCCGGAGCGTATTGGCCAGCAGGCAAGCGATCGTCATCGGGCCGACGCCCCCCGGCACCGGCGTGATCGCGCTCGCGACCTCCGATACCTCGGCGAACGCCACGTCGCCGACGAGGCGCGACTTGCCGCCGCCGGTCACCCGGTTGATGCCGACGTCGATGACGACCGCCCCCGGCTTGACCCAATCGCGCCGCACCATCTCGGGGCGTCCCACCGCCGCGAACAGCAGGTCGGCACGCCGGCACACCGCCGGCAGCTCGCGGGTCTTCGAATGCGCCAAAGTGACCGTGGCGTTCTCCGCCAGCAAAAGCTGCGCCAACGGCTTGCCCACGATATTGGAGCGCCCGATCACGACCGCTTCCAGCCCGGCGAGGCTCGGACGCACGCTTTTGGCGAGCAGAATGCAGCCGACCGGCGTGCACGGCGCCAGCGCCGGCAGGCCCGCGCACAAGCGGCCCACGTTCACGGGATGAAATCCATCGACGTCCTTGGCCGGGTCGATCGCGCCGATGACGTTGTGGGGATCAATCTGGTCCGGCAGCGGCAGCTGGACCAGGATGCCGTGGACCGCCGGATCAGCGTTGAGCCTGCCGATCAGTGCGAGCAACTCGGCTTCGCTAGTGGCCACCGGCAACCGATGGTCGAACGATCGCATGCCGATGCCGGCCGTCATTTTCACTTTACTGGCGACGTAGCTTTCGCTGGCGGGATTGGCGCCGACGAGCACCACCGCGAGGCCCGGGATGATTCCGCGGTCGCGCCGCAGTCGATGCACCGCATCCGCGGTCGTGCCGCGCAGATCGGAGGCAATCGCCTTGCCGTCGATAATAGTTGCGGTCATTTGTCGGTTCGCATCCCCTCGAATACAGAGGCCCTCCCCGCCCAAGCGGGATCGATTTCCCAGAGCCGTGCTCGTAGTCTCGTTTTCACGACGGCGACGATCCCGCGAAGGTGCGCCGGCAGTGTCTGACGCGCGAACAATTGAATTACCCGACGGCGCAGATTTTCTCCAGGATCAGCGCTAGGCTCGCGTCGGCGCCGGCGACCCGGACCCGCTTGATGCGCGCGGTTGCGCCCGCAACGAGCTCCACATCGCGCTGGGCGACGCCGAGCGTCTTCGCAATGAGCCTGAGCAGAGCCGCGTTCGCCTCGCCCGCGCTCGCCGCCGCGCGCACGCGGACCTTCAGCACGCTGCGCCCATCCGCCAGTCGCTCGATGCCTTCGACGCCGTCGCGACCCCCGCGCGGGGTGAGCCGCACCGTCACCACGAGGCCGTCCGCATCAATTCGCCACGGCGGATCGGGCGTGCTCACTCAGCCGACCGCGGAAAGGTAGAGCCAGATCACCAACTGATCGAGGAACATGAGTGCAATGATCAGAATCACGGGAGAGATGTCGATGCCGCCAAGATTGGGAAGGATGGCACGGATCGGCCGCAGGCCCGGCTCGGTGACCCGGTAAAGGAAGTCCCAGATCATGCGCACGGTCGAATTGTAGCTGTTGACCACGTTGAACGCGATCAGCCACGACATCACCGCCGACGCGATGAGCACGTAGATATATAGCCAGATCAGGGTATGGATGAGCCAGATAAATGGATTCATCGGAATGCATCCCGAAACGCCCGCGCGATGAAGGGCGGGCCGCAGGGACGCTTGATAATCGCCTTGCCGCGTTCGCGTCAACGCAAAGCGGCGGCGCCGACGCTGCCGCCTCCGCCGATCCTTGACTCCTCGCGGTCCCGGCCGTAAATGCCGGCACTCGCAAGCACCGCACGCGGTGGCATTTTGGCGGGGCCGTAGCTCAGTTGGGAGAGCGCCTCGTTCGCAATGAGGAGGTCAGGGGTTCGACCCCCCTCGGCTCCACCACGCCAAAACGCGATCTGTTCGCAGCTTTTGCCGCAAATCTCCGCCGCCGGCGGCACGCTGGCCCGCGCCGATGAACCCGCCATTTGCTGCGCCGGCCTCGATCCTGCGCCACCGCCCGTTCGCATTCTATTGGAGCGCACGCACATGCGCTTCCATGGGCTACCAGATGCTCGGGGTAGCGGTGGCCTGGCAGATGTATGCGATCACCGGCAGCGCGTTCGATCTCGGACTGGTAGGTCTCGTCCAGTTCCTGCCGGCCGCCGCTTTCATGCTGGTGGCCGGGCAGGTCGCCGACCGTTACGACCGCCGCCGCCTGCTGCAAATCTGCCAGGCCGTCGAGGGGCTCGCCGCCGGGGCCTTGGCGGTGGGATCCGCCGCGGGATGGGTCACCAAGGAGTTCATCCTGGTGGCGGTATTCGTGTTCGGCATCGGGCGCGCCTTCGATGCGCCGACCCAACAGACCGTGCTGCCGGCGGTGGTGCCGGCGGCCCTGTTTCCGCGCGCGGTCGCTGCGTCGGCGTCCACGACCCAGATCGCGACCGTCACCGGTCCGGCGATCGGCGGCCTGCTCTACGCCTTCGGCGCCACCGTTCCCTACACCACCTGCTGCATGCTCTATCTCGCCTCGGTCGTGCTGCTCGCCTTCGTTCGCATCCAAGCCCTCGGCGCGCGCCGCTCACCCATCAACCTGGCAGCGTTCTTCGCCGGCATCGCCTATATCCGCCGCAATCCGATCGTGCTCGGCGTCATCTCGCTCGACCTGTTCGCGGTCCTGCTCGGCGGCACCACCGCGCTGCTCCCGATCTTTGCCGACGAGGTGTTCCATACCGGCCCAGAGGGGCTCGGGATTCTGCGCGCCTCTCCCGCCATTGGCGCGCTGGCGATCACCGCGCTCTTGACCACCGCGCCGCTGACGCGGCGGGTCGGCCGAATCATGTTCGCGAGCGTCGCCTGCTTCGGTCTCGCGACCATCGTGTTCGCCTTGTCGCGCTCGTTCGCGCTCTCCATGGCCGCGCTCGCGGGGCTCGGCGCGGCCGATGCGGTGAGCGTGGTCATCCGCATGACCTTGGTCCAGATCGAGACCCCGGACGAGATGCGCGGCCGCGTCAATGCGGTGAACTCGCTGTTCTCGGGTACGTCCAACCAGCTCGGCGATTTCCGCGCCGGCGTCATGGCAGCGTGGCTCGGCGCCATTCCGGCCGTGCTGGTCGGCGGCGTCGGAATTCTGCTGGTGGTGGGCTTGTGGATGCGAGCATTCCCGGCGCTGCGCCACGTCGACGGCTTCTACGGCGCGAAGCCCTGAGCCGCCGGTCAAGCTCCACCGTCACGGGGTGGCGGCGACCTCAGCCGACCGATGCCCGGCTTTGTGCCGCCGCCGAGTTGCCCAGCCAGTGGTTGAGGAAAGCCGTCAGCCAGGCGCGGCCGGCCGGGTCGTACACCGCGCGGTCGGCAAAATGCGCCCCGCGCGGCTTGGCGTTGGGCAAAAGCGTGCGCTCATGCCCGCGCGTGGTCCATCGGCACATCATGGCGTGGGTCACGTCGGGATGAAATTGCAGCGCGAAGGCGGCCCGGCCGTAGCGAAACGCCTGTACCGGGAACGAGTCTCCCTCCGCCAGCAAATCGGCACCGAGCGGCAGATCGAAACCCTCGCGATGCCACTGATAGACCTGGTCGGGCCAAGGGTCACAGACGGCGCGGCCGGTCTCGGTCGGCCGGATCGGGTAGTAGCCGACCTCGGCGTGGCCATCCGGGTGCTTGTACACCCGGCTGCCGAGATGATGCGCGAGCATTTGCGCGCCGAGGCAGATACCGAGGAAGGGCTTGCTCTCTCTGAGCGGCACCGCCAGCCAGTCGATCTCGCGCCGGACGAAGTCGTCGTGATCGTTCGCGCTCATCGGCCCGCCGAAATAGATGACGCCGGCGTGTCCGGCCATGGTTTCCGGCAGCGAATCGCCGAAACGCGGGCGGCGCACGTCGAGGGGATAGCCGCGCTGGCCGAGCGCGTGGCCGACGCGCCCCGGACTCGACGTCTGCTGGTGCAATACGATCAGAATCGGCTGGAGCATCGCGCCGTTATGTCGAGCAAAATGGGCGGAATTTCAATGACCCACACGAGGCGGGCTTGCAATCCCTGGCTCCCACGACGCCGCCATGACGCCAGCGCGGTCTGTCCCGCTCACAGCCGGCCCTGCCGGCGCAGGTCGACCGCGCGGAACAGGATGGCGCGCGGCACGAAGCGGGTGAGCACCGTGACCACCCTGTTGGCCGAGCCCGGAACCACCACCCGGCGGCCTTGTTGAAGCGCGTGATAGCCGTCCCGCGCCACCCGCTCGGGCGGGCGCTCGAGCAGCGCCGGAAACACCTGTCCGGCCATGCCCGCTCGCGCCTGAAACTCGGTCGCCACCGGCCCTGGGCAAAGCGCGGTCACCCGCACCCCCGCGCCCTTGAGCTCATGGTGCAGCGCCTCGCTGAACGAGAGCACGTAGGCCTTGGTGGCGTAGTAGACCGCCATGCCGGGGCCGGGCAGAAAACCCGCCACCGATGCCACGTTGAGGATACCGCCGCGGCGGCGCTTGAGGCTGTCGATAAAGGCGAGCGAGAGGTCGGTCAGCGCCCGCACGTTGAGATCGATCATGGCGAGCTGCTCGGCACGATCGAGCTTGTCCGCGGGTCCGATCAGGCCGAAGCCTGCATTATTGACTACGATCTCCGGCTCGAGGCCGCGGCCGGCAAGCGCCGCAGCGATGGTACGCGCCGCATCCGGCTGCGCGACATCCGCCGGCAGGATCGTCGGCCGCGGCCGGCCCGCGGCAGAGATCGCATCCGCCACCGCGCTCAGCGCATGCTCGCGCCGCGCGATCAGGATCAATTCGTGGCCATGGGCGGCAAATTCGTGCGCGAGCGCCGCACCAATCCCGGCCGAGGCGCCGGTGATCAAAGTGACCGGGCGCGTCTGCGCCATCAGGTTTGCTCGGTCCGCCGCCGGCTCGCCACGCGCTGGCCCAGCTCGATGCGCTCGCGCGACGAGATGCCGAGCAGATCGGCTGCCCGCCAGATCAAGTTGCTCTCGAATGCGCTGACAACGCCGTCGGCATAAATGATCTCCCACATCATTTCGACCATGCGCCGGCGCCCCGCCTGGTCGAGCGAGCGGTTGATCAGACTGGTGAAATGATAGAGGTCGACGGCCTGCCGCTCCGCCTCGGTCGCCTCGGCCACCAGTTCGTCGGTCGTCGCCTCATCGAGGCCGAACTGCCGCTTGATGACGGCGTGCAACTTGTCGCGCTCGAGGTCGGAGATATTCCCGTTGATGGCGGCGGCATGGACCAGCAGCGCCGCTGCGGCTAGCCGATAATCGTCATGCTCGAAATGCGTCGGATGCTTGTCGCCCTCCGACACATCGGACAGAAATTTGCGAAGGCTCTCGAACATGGGGCACGACGCCACGACCGCTGTGACGGCGCCACGTTGCACGTCGTTCCGCCAAAGTCCAGGGCAGCGGCAGGATTAGCGCGCAGCCTGACCCTTGCGCTGCTTGGTCTCGAGCAGCTCTAGATTGTTCTTGATGTAGGCGTTGTCGGGGTCCTTGGCCTGCGCTTCCACCAACGTCTCGCGAGCCCGCCGGAAATCGCCGCGCAGCATGTAGGAGTAGCCGTGGTTGTTCAGAATCTCCCCCGTCGGGCCTGCAATCTTCAGCGCCTGTGCATAGGCGCCGTCGGCCTGATCGAACCGGCGTAGCCGGTCGTAGGCGGCGGCCAGCCCGAGCCACGATTCGACATCGCCCGGATGCAGCTCGGCGGCACGCCGGAAATGCCGCTCGGCGAGCGTGAAATTGCCCGCGGCAAAGTGTTTCTTGCCAAGGCTCAGCTCTTCATCGGTCGCGCGTGCGCGGCGCTTGGTCGCGGTATCGGACTGCACGTCACCCGCCGCCACCCGCACGCTGCCGGTGGAGGCCGGATCCGACTGGGATGCGGTGCTCTCGGCCGGTTGGACTGAGCGCCCATCCGCCTGGAGCGGATCGCTGAGCTTGGTCGCGCTCCCACAGGCATTGAGCCACAGGGCGCACGCCGCCGCCGCGAGCAGGGTTCGAATGAGTTTCGGCGTCATTGGCACGTCCCCGACGGCCAAGCGTCGGTTGCCGGCCCGCTGCGGGGCGCACATGCGCGACGCGCCGGCGCACCGACCGGCGCCGACCAAGCTAGGCGATGATAGTTAAGAATCTCTCTCTCGGCATCGCCTTGGGAACCCAAGCGTCGCGCGATCCAGCGCGGTGGGCAGCACCCGCGCCGGCCCACCGTCGGCGGGCCACGCCCCACAGCGTTAAAGCATTCAACAACGCGCGAGCGCCGTTGATCGGCTGGCACGCATACGGCAACATCCCGGTTCGCGCGCAACCTCCAATTAAGCGCGCGGCGTGTGACCGCTGCGGTCGCGATACGAGCCGAGGCAAGGAGAAGCCAGCAATGTCGAAGCCCTGGATCAGCTACGTCGACCCGGCGACGGTCAAGGACAACGCCATGCTCGCCGAGTTCGATCGCTGCGCGCGCGAAGGCACGCCGCGCCCGGAGAGCCAGGCGATCCGCGCCCACGTGCCGGCGGTATTTTGGTCATTTGCCAATTCCTGGCGCGACGTGTTCAAGAACGGCGTCGCCGACCACGCCATCAAGGAGCTTTGCCGCGTCTATGTCTCCCGCTCGGTGCTGTGCGAGTTCTGCGGCAACCAGCGCTCGATCAAGGCCGCCAAACAGGGGGTGATCGAAGACGACTACCGCGACCTGATCAATTTCGAGAGCTCGCAGCGCTACGATGAGCGGCAGAAGGCGGCGCTGTCCTACGCCGAAGCGATCACCTGGGACCTGCCGGTCGACGACAAGTTCTGGGCGCGCCTGCACCAGCATTTCAGCGAGCCGGAGCTGGTCGAGATCGGCTATTTCATCGCTCTGACCATGGGCCAACAGCGCTGGCTCCGCACGCTCAACATCGAGCACCATCAGATCCTCGCGGGCACCGACGCCTCGATGGCGCCAGGCTTCGAGACCGAGGATGCGCTCCAGCGCTCGAAAGCGGGCGCCAATTATTGGGCGAAGGCCAAGCCCAGGACGCAGGCGGCGGAGTAGCCGATTCCGCCCCCAGCACGCAGGAGGCGTCCCGCTATACCCGCGCAAAGCCCGGCGGGAATGCGTGCAGCCGCTCGATCCCGCTCGGCGTGATGAGGACGAGCTCACCGGTCTGCACGCCGGCCATGCCGTCACGTGTGACCACGTTGGGCTGAACGACGACCGTCATGCCGGCCTCGAACGGCTGGTCCGGAACCGGCCCGGCGGGCCGGCTTTTGGAGCCGAGGATCGGCGGGAAATAGCCGCCGCCGTAGCCGTGCAACAGGTCGTCTATGATGGTGAAGCCTGCGTCCTCGATCACGCTCGCGGCCGCGATCACCTGCGCCGGCGTGGCGTCGTGCCGCAGCACGGCGGCGATAGCATCGAAGGCGGCGTCGGCGGCGGCGTGCAGCGCGCGATAGAGCGGCGGCGGGTCCGCGTCGACCGCGAAGCTGCGCAGGACCTGGCCGGAGTGATCCCAGAACGCCGCGCTGATCTCGGCGAACACGATATCGCCGCTCGCCACCTTGCGCGCGGACGCAAACTGGGCCGGCACGGCGAGCCGCGGTTCGTGCATCGAAGTGGCGCCGATGAAATGAATGACATTGGTGCCGCCTTCACGCATATAGGCGCGCTCGATCAGGTCGCCGAGCGCACGCTCGTTCAGTCCGGTTTTCAGCCCGTCGCGCAGTCCCGCCATGCCGCGATCGCTCAGCCAGGCGCCGATG